>DYHK01000114.1 GCA_020724205.1 Candidatus Aenigmatarchaeum sp.
TATCTGACTCAATTGAGGAATATCTTGTTATTATTGTTTGTATTGCCTCAGTTGGAACTGCAAACAGGTAGATTAAAGAGAAAAGGGTTGCTAATATACCATACTCTGCAACGCTTAATAATCTAGCCATAGAGAATTGAAAAACTAAATTTAATAAATTATAGATATTGAACCCTATGAGTAAGACTAGACTTCCCTTCAAAATATTTTTATTTAAAAAACTCATTTTATCTTATGAAAATACCTTCTCTAAAAATTATAAATCCTATAATTATAACAATGATTTGGAATATTCCGATAGCAATCACTACTTTTCTTTCTGTTGGTTCAATATTTAATTTACTCAACAAATATATGAAAAAGTGAGTTAAACCGTAGATTTTGTTATATCTTAATGTTAGAGATCCATCTTTCTGAGGTAATCCGAATGAATGCTTAATTAATCTCCCCCTTGATTTAAGTACGGTTTCAATTATATATGGGATAAAAAAGAAAACTGCTATTTTTTCAAAATTTCCTAAAATTGCAGAGATTGCAATTAGTCCTCCTATCGAATAAGTAATTGCGTCTCCTGGAAATACTTTAGCAGGACTCCAATTGTAAACTAAAAATGCAACTAATGATGCGATCATACAAATTAATATAACTGAGAGCCAAGAATTACCTGTAAAATAAGAAACTAGGGCTATTCCAGATAATAAAATAATTCCTTGTAGTGCTTCAAGCCCGTTAAATCCTGCTAAGAAATTATAAGTTGCAGTTGCTCCAACTATCCCTAAAGGGACGAGGATTAAAGGGTAGAGAACCCCAAGATTAAATGCTCCGAGTAATGGAATTGAAATCTCGCTTTGCCCTGCGTTAATGACCATTAGAGGAATTGCTGCCAAGGCAACTAAAACTAACCTAGTTCTACGCCTTAAACCCCCCTTCTGCCAACCTAATAAATCATCTATGAAACCTATACCTGCTAAGAATAAAATAGAGGTTGAGAGTGCAAGAATCTCTAAAATATTTCCATTACCTGATTTTAAGTAAAAAGTTAAATATGCTATATATATGAAAACCCCTGCTATAAATCCCACTACTGCAATTAAACCACCAGAACCTGCAACCTTTTCTGAATTTAATTTATTCATATCGTCCCAGATTAACCCGATGTCCTTTGCTTTTCTAATCCAGAAAGGCATTGCAAACAAAGTTATGAAAAAACTTGCTAATATTGGGATGATTAATAATAGATCCATTTTATCTTGAAATTGCAAGATTATCATCTGGAAAATTCTTTAACAAATATTCTGAATTTACTTGCATATTCTGAGGATAATTAATTTCCCAAATTCTGATTGGGCCCCTTACTTCTTGGTAATAAACAAAATCTTTGGTTAATTCTGTTTGAGTTTTGATTTGTCTTACAACGAAGTCATCTTCGGAATGAACTAAAACGAAATTTGGATTTACTTCCTTATATAAGTATAATCTTGCTAATTGAGATTTAACAGTCCTGTCTGACAAATACATTAATGCACCGTTGTCTACTATAGACGAGCTTGAAGAGACGTATGGGTAAAGATAAACTCCCGATTCTAATCCAGTTCCAAAGTCTCTGAATTCTGTATCAA
>DYHK01000015.1 GCA_020724205.1 Candidatus Aenigmatarchaeum sp.
TTTCCATTTGTTTGATTTCCTTCATTATCATTTCCTTCATCTGGGATTACAACTAAGAATGCCCACCAAGGCTTGCTTAATGAGATGACCTCTCCTGTTTCTGGATCAATCTCTGTCTCTGCTTTCAGAGCGAATTTAAATATTCCCAAGAACCTTCCGTTTTCATTTGTCTGAATATTATAAACTACTCTTGGTACATTTTTATGTATTTTTTCTTTTAATTCTATTTTAGAAACATTTCTTAACTTAAGCTGCTCTCTTGCAATCTCTGCTGCTGTATCTGGAAGCACTTTAATCTTAACTTTCGTGCCGTTTTGAGTCTCTGTTTCCAATTCTATCTCTCCAGTTTCATTATCTAGAGTTTCTTCTATTTCCAGTTCTGTTTCAACTTCGAACTCTCCACTAGATTTTTCCTTTATTTTTATCTTTCTCTCAAGCTCTCCATCATCATTTATCTTTTGTTCAAGTTTAAATTCTATTTTTCTTTCAACACCGTTTTCATCTATAAACTTATATTTTTCCTCTATCTTTAATTCGTTATTTTTTGATTCAACTTTTATCTCAGATTTTGATTTTTCTGAGCTTCCAGAATTTGAATTTTCTGATTTACCTTTATCAGAATTATCTGAGTTTCCATTATCAGACTCTGCAAGAACTCCTGAAGCTAAAATTATCCCGAATAGCAAGAATGTAAATATAGCCAAAAACACCAACTTTTTCATAAGTATTATTGGTTTTTTGAGTATTTAATAGTTTTTGTTTTAGTTATTTGTTAAGCTTAATGATGCCCATTGGACAGTTGTCCTCTGCAATCTTATTTTCTTCAACTTCTAAATGAGATATCTCCTTAACAAAAATCCCCTCTTTAGTCTCCTTACTCTCAATTAGGTCTGCTTTTCCATCTTCCTCATTTATCTTCCAGTTTGAGGGCGATGCTTCAAAGCACACATTACATCCTATGCACTTATCTCTGTGATGTACAAGAGTTATTTTTGTCATTTTATGCGACCACTTTAAGTTTATTCTTGTCTGATAATCCTTGTTTTTTTGTTTTGGCAGTAACAATGTACAACTTGTCATTTTCTCTTACCCTATCCGGAACTTTCATTGTTATAACATCTCCTGCTTTTGCCTCACTTGCTGGAGAGTCATTCACGAAAAGAGTTTCAACCTTACCCTGGATAACTCCGGTAGTGTTTCCTGTTATCAGGATTTCATCTCCAAGGTTTATTTTTTCACTCTGAATTATAAATTCTCCAATTCCTGTTTTTGGAAAGTAGTGTTTGGCTACTCCTACAAAAACTTTTTCTTTTGTTGCATTGCTTCCATAAACTCCAGACCACTCTCCTAATTGCTTTCCAAGATAGTATCCTCCGTGCCAGAATCCCCTGTTATAAACTGTTTCTAATTCTTTTGTCCAGTTAGAAATTTTTTCTTCTGTATATGTTTCAGATAAAAAAGAATCAGCTGCTTCCCTATAACATTTAGTTACTACATAAACATAATCTGCTGATCTTCCACGGCCTTCTAATTTGAAAACCTTGACTCCTGCATCAATTAGCTTATCCATAAAACCTATTGTGCACAAGTCTTTTGGAGACATTACATACTCATTATCTATAACTAATTCGTCTCCTGTATCATTATCTGTTACCTTATAACTTCTTCTGCAATTCTGAAGACAGGCGCCACGGTTTGCACTTGCATTATATGTTCCCAGAGACATATAACACTTTCCACTTACTGCAACACACATTGCTCCATGTGCAAAAAGCTCTATTCTTACAAGCTCTCCCTTAGGTCCTCGGATGTTTTCTTTTTTTATTTCATCACAGATTTTTTTAACCTGGCTTAAAGTGAGCTCTCTAGCTAAAACAATAACATCTGCAAATTTAGAATAAAATTTAACCGCTTCCATATTTGATACATTTGTCTGAGTTGAGATGTGCACCTCAAGGCCTATCTGGTTTGCATAACCTATAGCTGATATGTCTGCTGCAATAACTGCATCAACTCCTGATTTTTTTGCAGCATCGCAGATTTTTTTCATTAAGTTAATATCGTGGTCATACATTATTGTGTTTAGTGTCAGGTAGGTTTTAACTCCTGATTTTTTGCAAATTTCAACTATCTTATCCAGATCAGCAATTGTAAAATTATTTGCAGCTCTTGCTCTCATATTAAGCTGTTCAACTCCAAAGTAGACTGAATTTGCTCCTGCTTTTATTGCAGCTGCCAGACATTCAAAGTTCCCTGCAGGAGACATTATCTCAATTTCTTGACTATTGTTAACCATAAATTTACGATAATAAACAGGTTTATAAAATTAGTGAAATTAGGTATATTATGGAATGGTCTTGGGGAATGATTTGGTTTAGGGTAATTGAAGCACTACTTTTCTTTATAGTTATGTATTTTAATTACGAGTGGGCTATAATTTACCTTGTTATTATAATAATGTTAGAGCTTCTTATGAGAGGAATTGGGAAGAAGTGAGTGTGTTTTTTAATTTAAATAAGTAATAATAATTTTTCATGAGAGAAAAATTTACATTTATCAACTTTATCTACTCACTTTAATAATTTATAATCACTATATAGCTTCTGGATTTTAGAATTATTACATTACAAGATTTTAAGAAGTATCATAGCAAGAATTAATATGGTTTCTTGCCAACTACCTCGTTTTCCGGATCTGTTGGATCGTATGGGGCGAGAGGTATTTTAGGTTCTCTTGGTTCTTGTCTACGTTTTGGAAGTAGATACCTTCTATATCTGCTTCCTGTCAGATCTTCATCATCAAGCCTTACTCCTACAGAAGGTCTATTAGGATCGTTTGGGTTTGCAGGATTGTATGGTTTTCCATTATGAGGGTTTAGTGGAAGTCTCCCGATAACTATATCTTCTTTAGGTCTGTAATTTATCATATTAATTAAATAATTTTGAAGTTTAAATATATTATTATGTTAATTCACAATCACTAACTTATTAGAATTCTGTTTAGCAAAAAACCTTTGTTCCACTTGAGGCCTGTAAGAAAGATATAGTTGATTGAGTCTTTTTGTACGCTCCTTGACAGTTTCTGTTGGGATTTGTTTAAGTTTAGCTGATTTAGTTCTTGGCCTAGAGGAGTAGGAAGAGGTGTTTATTATTTCTGGTTTTATTTCAGCTATTAGGTTTAAAGTATCTTGGAAGTCGGCTTCTGATTCTGATGGAAAGCCTACTATTACGTCTGTTGCAATGTCAATATCTGGAATTTCTTTTCTGAATAATTCTACAGCTTGTTTAAACTCTGCAACTGTGTGAATTCTTTTCATGTCTTTCAAGACTTTTTCAGATCCTGCCTGAACAGGTATGTGGATAAACTTCTGAATCTTTGGATTTTTATAAACCTCAATTAAGCGTGGCAAGATTTTTCTTAGGTGCCAGGGATTCATCATTCCAACTCTAATTTTATAGTCTCCCTCAACTGTTAAGAGTTCGTTTAATAATTCTGGAAGATTTGTTTTTATATCAAATCCATAACACCCATTATCCTGAGAGGTTAGGTAGATTGTTTTACATCCAGAATTTATAGCTTGCTCAAAGCTCCTTTTTATGTCTCCGATTCTAAAACTCTTAAGAGTGCCTCGTGCTAGCTTTGTTGCACAAAAGGTACACGAATTTAAGCATCCTTGAGATATCTGTATTATTCCAATATCATTTTTATTTCTTATAATACTTGAACCTAATTTATTTGTGTTAATTGTATCTATTACTTGCGCATTTGGGAATTTTTTATTAATATCAAGAGTCTTTGTTAAGCACCCTCCTATCTCTATTTCCTTTCCTGAGCTTTCAAGTGAGCGAATATAGTGAAGTATTTTAGATTGAGTTTTATTCTTTACAGAGCAGGTATTAACTATTATCTTATCTGCATCCTTTTCATTGGAAACAAGCTCGTGCCCTTCACTCACAAGTTTTCCTGATAGGATTTCTGAGTCATTAATATTTGCCTGACATCCGTATGTTTTTTTGAATATTTTCATTAAGGTATAGAAGTAATATGGTTTTTATAAGTTTTTGAGAAAAAGATTATTCCGATTTCCAATTGTTTTCTAACTTTTCTAAAAGACTTTTTTCTAGACTTGAAAGGCCCAAATCGTTTAATGCTTCTGATATTTCTTCAGGAGCATAAGAATATATATTTAAGAATTTATCAATAAATTTTTCCGTAGCTTCGCTCCCTTCTGTAGTTCGCGACACTCCACGAACCCTGCTATCAATGCAAAGGCTCCTGCCGTCGCCACCAAGGAAAGACCTACCGCCCATCCTGCCGAACCACTGTTGTCTAACAAAGGGCTCCTTTTGCCGGTTTACATAATTATTATCAACAGTATAAACAGGCATTGATTTTATACCTGCACCTATTAAAAAGTCTCCATAATCTTGAGCCTTTCTTGGATCTCCTCTTCCAAAAGCCCAAACAGTTAATGGATCTTCATTAAATCTATTAGCAGGGATCTCTGAATTTTTCAAAGGAAAATCAACAGAATCTTCTAATGCTTTTTCAATAGCCTCACTTGAAGTATAAAATTCTTTTCCTTCTCTATCAGCATGAGTAGCTTCTTTAGCTGAATATAAAATTGGAGAGTTTCTTACTAATTTATTTCCTTTTCCAGGAATATAAATTACTCCTTCTCTTACACAGTTTCCATTTCCTGAACACCAAGCATCTTTTCCTTCCTGAATTCTAAGTCTGGCATTTTCCTCTAAAGAAATGATATCATAACCTTCAGATTCTAAAAGTATTTTTCCTTCATCAAAAGGAGCCTGATAACATCTAGAAGTAACTGGTTCTCTTGGTCTTACATCATCAACCCTTTCATACTTTCTAGCCTCATTAAGTGTTTCCATATTTTCCTTTAGAAAATAGTATTTATAAATCTTTCTAATTATTTTAATTTATTAGTAGTAACAAAATTAAAGAAAAAAGATAGTATAAAAAACTAGCTATATTATAAAAAGAAAAGAAAAAGAAGAAAGCTTAGATTTTAAGCTCGTAGCCGATCTGGCCATTTTTGGGTTGTAATTTGCGCCATATTGCATTTGGGTATTTATCAACAAGACCTCTTACAAGGTCAAGATAGTCGTCCATAAGTCGTGTACTTCCTTTTTTATTATCAAGGAAAACCTTTATCCTCATAGATCACCTCCTTTTTTTCATTATAAAAAGGAAAAGATCTTTTAAAAATAAAAAGGCCAGAAAGATATATACTTTTAGGGGCAATTTTGTTTATATAGAGAACAATTTTGTAATAATGACAAGTAATTTTAAAGTGGTTAAAGGTTATTTTATAGGAGTAAAAACTATATAGTTTGATTTCTTATATCTTATATGAATTATACTAACGTAGTTCCTATAGGAGGGTTATGTTATGGGTGTGGAAAGGATATTAATGAGACTCCTGATTATTTTAGGCCAGAGATCAAATCTAGTGGAAAGGCTATAATAATCGAACCTAGTGAGTTCCCTATTCACGATAAACCTAGGTGTAGACTAAGAGCTAGAGAAAGATTTTGCTTGGCTTTATTAAGAGGTCTAGAAGACATGTTTACAGAATCCTTAAGAGAGAAATAGTTAAACATATCAACAAACGTTGCACTGTAATAGATTAGACTTATATAAGAATTCCATCTTCTCTAGCTTTTTTCAGAATTAATCCTATTTTTCTGCTGGAGTAATTAGATAAAAGATCTGAAATTGATTTTCCCGCTTCTGAAGAGTCTCTTTGTAATTTTTGATCCACAGAAATATTATATTTTTCAATAATTTCTCCCAAAGTTTTATGTGCTTCTTCTCTTAAACTTAAAATTCCATTACCTATGAAAGAGTCATCCCCTTCATTTAAAATATAGTCAACTACTTCCTGAGGAGTATACTCTCCATTACCCTGACAAACCCTTAATACAATTGGTGCTATTCTAATTGACATTTCTTTATTTGTATGTTTTCGTTTTTAAAGATTATTATTCTAAAATGAACTTAACTCATAAAAATTATGCACTAGGGAAATTCAATAGTTAATTTTATAAACTCCCAACTCGCTCTAATTTTAGCGAGTTGGATAGCTAACTTCGGGATTAGTTGTTAGATCAACAAATACTGATAATGAGTATTAATTCTGAGGAAGGTCCGCACATTGTAAAAAGACCATACGTGAAAGCGTACACCTGTGAGGGTGAGCTCTGGTATAGAAACGAAACCCTTTAGTGGGATGGAACGAGCATCTTGGTCAATGCAACCACTCTAACCGTGGGCTTAGAAGGATGTTAGCACAAACAGTTTGTCCTTAGGGAAACAATGTTTGACAGAATGTGGCCTATTTCCAACTCGCTCGTTGGAAATAGAAATTTTCTAATTCAGAAAATTTTACATTTATCAATTTCATATAACTTATAGAGTTTAACTAAATAAATTATGCAGTTTTAATAACTTGTAGTAATCTTAAATAAAACTATAATAAAATTTACTCATTTATTTTTTCGACTTGTGAGGTAATCTCAACATTAAGTGATATTTCCTCAAAGGGCTCAGGTATATGTCTAAGAATAAGTTTATGTCCTACTTTTACCTCTTGATCTAGCATCTCTTTTAGAGTTTTATAGCTAACACTATATGCAGTACTATTCCAATCTCTTCTGAAAAGTACTCTCTTATTAAGGGGATTATCTGTGGAATCAAGCTGAAAAATCTTCTCCTTAGGATTATAAGAGCCTATAAGCTCAAGAGATGGAAAACCGTTAGAACCCTGTTTTTTTACAGTAGGAATATCTAATTCTTTTGACATTCCTCTTGAATACTCGGAATTTCTAGTAACATAAGTTACCATTTAAATCTTACAATTTTAAGTTTTTTAAACATAATTATACTGACTTGAGAAGCTTTAAAAAAGGATTATTCTTAAGTTTTATATCGGGGATGTAGCTCAGTGGGAGAGCACATGACTGAAGATCATGGTGTCGGGTGTTCGATCCACCCCATCCCCACCTTATATTTCTTCAAAGATCTTAATCAAGATTAGCAAGAATAGATTCTATATTATTAACTTGAAAAGTTAATATTTCGTCTTCTGGATAGTTTGGATTTTTTATTTTTAAAATATCTGGAGAATTTGGATCGTATTCTGCAATACCTTCTAAATATTCTCTTTCACGATTATTTCTATCCAAAACCAATACTAATTTTCCATGAATTGAATCAAAAACTCTTGGTTCTAAATCTCCTCTTGAAAAGTTTGCACTATATTCTCTTGGAATATCTCTTTCTTTGTATGCTTTAAAGTTCATTTAATATTTTTATTGTGTTCCTATTTATAAATTTTAATGTGATGAAAAAGAAAATCTTTATAAAGAAGAAATTATAGTTATTAATATAAAAAGAGTGAAATGGTAAAGAAAAAATCTAGATCTAAAAAAGTTAAAACTAAAAGTAGATCTTCAAGACTAAGACAATCTGTTGAAAGAAGAGGAATGAATTGGTATGCTTGGCTTTTTGTTAATGCACTTGTAATTGTAATATTTGTTTATGGGTTATGGAGAATATGGAGATATTCTTGGACTGAGGGCCTTTCAATTATTGTCGCAGAACTTATAGTAATTCTTATTATAAAAGTGATTATGAAGTTGAGAAGAAGATAATATGAGATCTAAAAAAGCAGCTATTGAATTAAGTATGACTACTATAGTTGTTGTTGTTCTTTCACTTACACTATTAATTATGGGATTTGTTCTTGTTAGAAGTGTTATGTGTAGCTCTATTAATCTTGTAACAGATATTGGTGCAAAGTCAAAAGATCAAGTCAATAAATTATTTGGAGCAACAGGTGGAGAAGTAGAGTGTTTTGGAGATGGTGATCCTGTTGCTATCTTCCCTGGAAGAGCAAATTATATACAGTGTATTATTTCTGCCAAGCAAGAGGCTAAGTATAGTTTTGATTATAAAGTAAATGAGGCTTTTACAAACATTCCTGAAGATACTGTTAAAAGATGGGTGATAATGGACTTTAATCAGAATATTGCTCCTGGAGATGAAGAATCAAAAGCAATTGCTCAAATTAATCTTCCTGAAGAGGCTCCTGAAGGAGATATTGTTCTTGATGTTGAGGTAAAGAAGGATGGCTCTTTAGTTTCAACTAAGAGACTTAAGTTTGAGGTTACAAGAGTTGGATTAGTAAGAAGTGCTTTGTGTTAGAATTCTAGAAATAGCTAATTTCAAAACCTATAATCTGGTATGGCTCTTTTTATGATACATTTTGTAATGAGTTTATTACAATTCTTGTTACACTTCCTTTATTAACAAACTAATCTAAAGTAAGGTAATCATTCACATCAGCGTTTAGAATATTCAAAAGAAATTCAGCAGCATGTGTGGCCCCAATTCTAACAGCTTTTTCCCTAAATCCTAAAGGGTAATCTTTACTTAAATAGTCAAATTCTTGTCTTAGAGCATCATATAAATCTTTTGCGTGTTCTATGTCTGCTTCTCCGTGAACTTGTGTATATTCGAAATCTTTTCCGCCGAGACTTCTTGCATAACTTTCAAGCACAGGTATGAATTTCAAGGAGGTATTTTCCATTACGGCTAGTGCAGCAATTTTTCTTAAACTTGAAGGAGGACTTCTGTAAAATACATCACCATTGATGAAATGTAAATCTCTTAAGTTAGTTAAGCTTGTGTCGGGAGAATAAACTATTCCTGCAGAAGAAACAAACCTTCTTAACATTCCAGGATGGTCGCCTTTAATCTCATCTTCTATGTTTTTTCTTACTTCCTCTCTGGCTTCAGAAGAATTAAGTGAATCCTGTGTCAATTTAAGCCAAGGTATAAAGTTAGGAATTATTGCCGAAGAATATCTCCCTAATACTCTTGATTGTGATTCTTTGCTATCATACTTTCTAAGTTTATCTTCAAACTCTTGAAATGTTTCTTGCATTATTGTATCTAATTTATCTTTCATAAAATTTGTAAAATTCAACCATATTTAAGACATACTCCTCTTATTTTGGAGGAGTATAAAAAGAGTTAAATAGCCTTAAACCTATAAATCTTAATGGACGAATCGATATTGGAAAATATTGGATTATCTAAAGCAGAGATAAAGGTTTATTTAACTTTACTGGAAATAGGACCATCTACTTCAGGACCTATAATTCAAAGATCTGGACTTCAAAGTTCTGTTGTCCATAGAATTTTAAAAACCTTATTAGAAAAAGGAATAATAACTTATGTCAAAATTAGTAAAGACAACAACTATCAAGCAACAGACCCAAAAAACATATTGGATTTCATAGAAAATAAGAAGAAGAAATTTCTAGATATCTTACCGGAACTTGAGACGAGACAGAATAGAAGAAAAGATAATTATTCTACTGAAATGTTTCTAGGGAAAACAGCTATGTTTTCAGCTCTCCTTAGTATGATAAAAGATGCAAAATCTAATGAAGATTACTTCAGTTTTTCATTAATAGAGCCTCATGATGATAAAGAGATTGTTGATTTTTACCACACATATAATCTAAGAAGAAGAGATAAGAAACTTAAAGTAAAAGTTTTAGTTAATAAAAAAGTTAAACCCATTTATGAAAAAAATTATACAAAGGAATTGTTGAGAAAGGCTAACGTTAGATACACTTCTTTTCATTTTCCACAGGGAATAATAATCTTTAGAGATATGTTGACTTTTGTTCACTGGGGAAATAATCCATTTGCTGTAAAAATAACAAACAAAGAAATGACCGAACAGTTCAAAGAATTTTTCTTAGAATTTTATAATAAAGAAAAAGACGCTTATTAATTATTTAACTATAATAATGAATATAAAGTCTATATTTTAAAAAATCCTATGAAAGTAAATATTGGGATTGCTGGAGGAATGTGCACTGGAAAGTCAACACTTGCAGCAAGACTTTTTTCCTCTCTAAAAGATCAAGGACTTGATTATGACTTAATAAGTGAGGAAAGTAGGAAATTAAAAAAGGAATTTGGAAATTATAGAAGCCCTTTTGAAAGATTTTACATGTGGAGACAACAGGAAAGAGAAGAATTGCGTTCAAGTGCTGAAAATGGATTTATTACGGACGCTCCTCTTTTCAACTTATACTGTTCAGCTAGAATGTACTCTCAAGAAGCTAGAGATGATTTAGCAGTAAGAGAATTATTTAGAATGTGCTTAGAAATAAAAGATAGATATCAATTAATTGTTATAGCTAAGAATCCTTTGGAGATCCCTTATAAAAAAGATGGATGTAGAAATTCAGATAGAGAAAAAGCAAATCAGAAACATCATATTATTAAAACATTTGTTCAGCACTTCTGGAATGAAAAATTATTAGAAGTGAGTGGAAAACCTGATCAAAGAGTAAGACAAATTGAGAAAAGATTAAAAGAAATAGGATTAAATTTCTAAAATTATCCTAAGTAACCTGTTCTGTTAGCTATTGAGGCCTTAGCTGACTTAAGATAGTTTTCCTCTATCTTATTGTAGACTTCCATATCATTCTTTGTTACAGAGGGTTTTACCCTCTTCATTGCTTCTTCAAAATGTTTTTTTGAAACACTTTTTACATTAATATCTTCTCTTAGTGCGAGCATTGCAGCCTCTCTTACAAGATTTTCAATGTCTGCTCCAACAAATCCTTCTGTTTTTTCAGCTAGATCGCTAAGACTTACATCTTTAGCAAGAGGCATGTTTTTTGTGTGTATTTTGAAAACCTGAAGTCTCCCTTCTTTTCCTGATGCCTGAACTAGTAATATTCTATCAAATCTTCCAGGCCTTAGTAGAGCTGTATCAATCATGTCTGGTCTGTTTGTTGCCCCAATTATTGTAACATTATGTAGTTCCTCTAAACCATCCATTTCTGCTAGTAATTGATTTAATACTCTTTCAGTTACCTTACTTCCAGTATCTGTTCCTCTACGAGGTGCTAGAGAGTCTATTTCATCAAAGAAGACAACACATGGAGAAACTTGGCGAGCTCTCTCGAATATTTTTCTTACTCCTTCTTCTGATTTTCCAACCCACATTGATAATAAGCTTGGTCCTTTAACCTGTATGAAGTTTGCTTGAGACTCTTTTGCAACTGCTTTTGCTAAAAGAGTTTTTCCTGTACCAGGAGGTCCGTATAATAATATTCCTCTTGGAGGTCTAATTCCAATTCTTGTGAATGCTTCTGGATGTTGTAAAGGCCACTCAACTGCTTCCTTAAGTTCTTGTTTTATCTTATCCAAACCTCCAACATCTTCCCAAGTAATATTTGGTGTTTCAACTAAAACTTCACGCATTGCTGAAGGGCGTACAATTTTCAGTGCTTCCTGAAAATCTTTTGCAGTTACTTTTAGTTGCTCTAATAATTCCTGAGGAACTTGTTCATCTTCTTTTAATTCAAGTTTTGGCAGAACTCTTCTTAATACAGACATCGCAGCTTCTTTTGTAAGAGCTGATAAGTCTGCTCCAACAAAACCATGAGTCATTCCTGCAAGCTCATCAAGTTTTACATCTTTTGTTAAAGGCATATTTCTAGAATGAATTTTTAATATTGATAGACGGCCATCTTTATCTGGTGCATTAATTTCTACTTCTCTGTCAAATCTTCCTGGTCTTCTTAGTGCAGGATCTATAGAGTTTGGCCTGTTAGTTGCTCCAATTACAACTACTTTTCCTCGAGTTTTAAGACCATCCATCATAGTCAATAGCTGAGAAACTACCCTTCTTTCTACTTCTCCCTGAACATCTTCTCTTTTTGGAGCTATTGCATCAATCTCGTCGATAAAAATAATTGCTGGAGCTGTTTTTTCAG
>DYHK01000115.1 GCA_020724205.1 Candidatus Aenigmatarchaeum sp.
ACAAAAACATCATCGAAAGTTTTACCAGAAGTCAACTACCCCACCCTATAGAGGGTGGAGCTTGTAAAAGCTCAAGTTGACTACCCTAAGTCCTTCGAGGACTACGTTATATAGGTCATAACACCTACGGGCGTTTCTCCTAACTCGTAGCTCTGTTGCTTAACTTTAAACAATCCTGTGAGGCAGGGATAGTGAGTTAAGTGTAAAAAGCCTATATAACATTGGGGAAGGAGACATTACTCCAAAAGGAGGTATACTTTATGTTAGTATACGTTTTAAATAAGCATGGTAAGCCTTTAATGCCTTGTAAACCATCAAAAGCCAGAAAACTTTTAAAGCAAGGCAAAGCAAAAATAACACAAAGAGAACCATTCACAATTCAACTTATTTATGGTAGTAGTGGATACAAACAGCCTATTACATTAGGTATAGATGCAGGAAGTAAATTTATTGGAGTATCTGCTACAACAGAAAAGCAAGAGTTATTTTCAGCAGAAGTAGAATTAAGAAACGATATAGTGCAATTATTATCAGAACGTAGGCAGTATCGTAGAAGTAGGAGATATAGAAAAACAAGATATAGAAAGCCACGATTTTCAAATAGAGTACGAAGTAAAAATAAAGGTTGGTTAGCACCTTCTATTGAAAACAAAATACAAACACATTTGAAAATAGTAGAAAAAGTTCATAAGATATTGCCTATAACTAAAATAATTACAGAAGTAGCTTCCTTTGATATACAAAAGATTAAAAATCCTAATATAGAAGGCGTAAAATATCAACAAGGTGAACAGTTAGGATTTTGGAATGTAAGAGAATATGTTCTTTGGAGAGATAATTATACTTGTCAAATATGTAAAGGTAAGAGCAAAGACAACAGGTTAAATGTTCATCATATAGAAAGTAGGCAAACAGGTGGAAATGCACCTAACAACCTCATAACTTTGTGTGAAACCTGTCACAACAAATATCACAAAGGAGAACTGAATGTTAAATTAAAAAGAGGGCAAAGTTTTAAAGATGCTGTATTTATGGGTATTATGAGATGGACGTTCTATAACAAATTAAAAAATATCTATCCAAATGTAGAATTAACTTATGGATATATAACAAAAAACACCAGAATTACTCATAAGATACCCAAATCACATAGAATAGATGCTCTGTGTATTAGCGGTAATCCAAAAGCAAAACAATTAGATTATTGGTATTATATCAAACAAGTAAGAAAACACAATAGACAAATACACAAAGCTAAAATATTAAAAGGTGGTATAAGAAAATTAAATCAAGCTCCTTATTTAGTAAAAGGTTTTAGGTTGTTTGACAAAGTAAAATACAAAGGACAAGAATGTTTTATATTTGGTCGAAGAAGTAGTGGATATTTTGATTTACGAAAACTTGACGGAACTGTAGTTCACAGGTCAGCAAGTTACAAAGATTTACAGATATTGAGTAAAAGAAAAACATTATTATGGGAAAGGAGGGAAGGCGTTTCCTCCCCAACTTAAAGAAGTTGGGGTCTCCACGCCTTAATTTAGAATGAAAAAGAAACTTTTATCTATTTTGAATGAATATAT
>DYHK01000016.1:0-9340 GCA_020724205.1 Candidatus Aenigmatarchaeum sp.
CAAATAGTCCAAGAAACGCTGGGAAAAGTCCAGCAAAACATCCTGGGCAAGCTCCTCCTAATAACCCTGAAAAAACTCCTGCAAAGGTAATTCCTTCTTCTCCAGAAGTCATAAAGCTTATTTCTCTAAATTTAATAATTATAAGGTTAATATTTAATGCAGTCAAAAAAGCTACAGTAAAATTAAGTAAAATAAAAGGAACATAAAAGTCAGCTCTATAAGCACTAAAAAGAGTTTTGAAAGTAATATAACTCTGATTAACAAAAACAGAGATAATAATATACATCAGGAATAAAGCTACAAAATAAAAGATATACGGCCTCTCAATAATAGCCTTCTCAATCCTCTCTGATCTTAAACTCATAATATAATCAAAAGAAAATTGGCTTAAAAAGCTTATGAAGTAAAAAACTAATTATCAAGCAGAGTAATGAAAAATTCCTTATCCTTATACTCTCCATAATACCTATAAAAATTTGGTTTCAGATTTATCTTATAAGTAATTCTGGAAATTATCTTATCAAAATCTTCCTTCTTAGGCTTCCAATCATTTATTAGTTCCTTAGGAAATTCAGAAAGAACAACAGAAGCGTCTGTCTTGAATTTTCTCTTCTGCATCTCTTTTTTAATTTCTTCATGTCTGTTTTTAAGATAAAGTAATTTGTTCTTAAAGAATTTAATATGTCCGGGTCCTAAAACATAATCTTTTGGAATTCCATTTAAACTTGAGTTTTTTCTCACATAACCCAACAACATAAGTATTTCCAGATACTCTGCTACAAGGTGTTGATCACTAAGCTTCCTCGGTTCAATTATATTTACTCGAACCATTAAGGCTTAACAAAAGTTAAGCTTTTAAATTTAACATAAAGAAAGAAAAAATTTCCAAAAAATTAAGGAAATAAAAATAAAAAATTACATTAAAGCCTGTATTGCAGATTCAAAATTTGTATAAGGAACTGCTCCAGATATCGCTTGAGTTTCTCCATCCTTGTTTACTAAAACAAAGTAAGGTGTTCCTCTTCCTCCAGCAGCACTAGCTTCTGCAAGATCCTTATTTACTTTTGCAGCTGCTTCTCCTCCATCAAGACACTTATTGAACTTAGCAGTATCTAACTTAAGATTTGCTGCATACTTCTTCAAACTAGCAATATCTAATGCTTGTTGATTCTCAAAAAGCACGTCATGATACTCCCAGAATTTTCCTTGTCTATTAGCACACTCAGATGCTTCAGCAGCCTTTTGTGCCTGAGGATGTATACTATTTAAGGGGAAATGTTTAAACACTAGA
The DNA here is from genome assembly GCA_020724205.1 of Candidatus Aenigmatarchaeum sp. Taxonomy (GTDB): domain Archaea; phylum Nanobdellota; class Nanobdellia; order Pacearchaeales; family GW2011-AR1; genus JACPLR01. The sequence goes on from DYHK01000016.1 coordinate 1,292, forward strand.
TTAACCTGTCCACTCTTAAAATACTCACTATTCCTGAATTCAGCAAGTGATCCCGAATATGCTCTTGCACAGAACGGACACTGGAAATCTGAAAACTCTACAATTGTTATCTCAGCATCCTTATCTCCAAGTAAAGGGTCAGCATTAGTAAGAGATAATTGGATATTTCCATTTCCTCCAGTATTAACTGTAGGGGCTCCACCTCCACCAACAACATTTCCTGTTCCTCCGAAGCTTAGTCCATCAAATCCAAAGCCTCCTGTGAATAAAGATATTACGAACAATCCTGCAAAGACGAATGTAGCTACCTTCCAAAGAGTTGATTTCTTAAACGAAATTGTAGCAACAGATTCTTCATTTGAATCTTTTTCTACCTTCTTTTCAACCATTTCATTTTACCTCCTTCCAATCATATGAATATGTGATTGCTGACTTTTTAGAGTCCTTCCAATCATATGAATATGTGATTGCTGACTTTTTAGAGTCCTTCCAATCATATGAATATGTGATTGCTGACTTTTTAGAGTCTTTCAAATTATTAATCATTTTAAGTATAAGTAACTAAATTAAATATTTTATAAAGTTAACTGTAAATTCTAATATACTATATTACATTATAAATGTTATGAAGATAAATTCTAAACAAGCTTCTAATCACTCAAGGTAAAAAATATATTAAATAATCTATAACAAATTTTTCCCAGTAAAAATTTTAACATTTTACTAACTTATTTATCCAATTAATATAACCTCTTAATTATAATTAATATAGAATTAACATTTAACATCTGGATTTTAGCCATATTAAATTATAGGTTTTACCAACTATCACAACAAGTTAGGGGTAAAGTCCTAACAGAATAATCACTTCTCAAAAACAACACTAATTTAAATATGAAATTCAATATAACTATAAATGGGCGATAATGCTGAATTAAAAAAAGAGGATCCTCCCCTTAATAATGAGGTTCTTGAAAAAGCAGACATAGAGCTGAAAAAGGAAAAAACTCGTAAAATTTCTATTGTGGAGGGTTCATTTGCCTCTGTAATGTCTGGAGCAGGAGATTCTTACATTACTCCCTATGCAATTGAGCTTAAAGCAAATAATGCTCAAGTAGGAGCAATTACAAGTCTGGCAGGGATTCTTGGTCCACTGGCACAGATATTTGGAAGCAAGCTCATAGAAAAATATCCAAGGAAAAAAATTGTCTTTGTAGCAGTAATCCTTCAAGCACTTATGTGGATAGCAATTCTAGGTCTTGGTTTCATTTTCCTAAAGTATGGTGAATCAATATATCTGATTCCTCTCTTAATTGCTTCTTACATACTCTATGCAATTTTTGGATCTCTTGGAGGACCAGCATGGTTCTCAATGATGGGAGATGTTGTTCCGGAAAATTCAAGAGGAAGTTATTTCTCAAAAAGAAATAGGATCACAGGATTTGTTGCAATTGCTTCTACACTTCTGGCCTCATTGCTATTATATTATACAAAGTTAGGAGGGATAATAATATATGGCTTCTTAGTTTTATTTGCAATTTCTTCTATAGCAAGATTCATATCAGGAATATTAATTAATAAGTACTATGAACCTCCAATAAAATTAAGCAAAGAGTATTATTTTTCCTTCTGGCAGTTTATTAAAAAAGCTCCATCAAATAACTTTGGAAGATTTACTATTTATATTGCCCTAATTAATCTCTCAGTAAATATTGCAGGACCATTCTTTGCAGTTTATATGTGGAAAGATCTTGGTTTCAACCCAATATGGTTCACCCTAGTAAATATCTCAGCTGGTTTATTTTCAATACTTCTAGTGCCTATATGGGGGAGATTTGCAGATAAATACGGAAACAGAGAGATGTTAAAAATAGGATCAATATTCATCTCCATAATACCATTCTTATGGCTATTTTCAGGAAACCCTTTATACCTTATCCTTGTACCACAGCTAATTTCAGGAATTGGATGGGCTGCATTTAATTTAGCAGCATCAAACTTTATTTATGACGCTGTAACTGTTGAAAGAAGAGCAATATGTGTTGCATATTATAGCGTATTAAGCGGTCTAGGAGTATTTATTGGAGCAATTGCAGGAGGATTAATTGCAGAATACTCAAATATAACTTTCATAAACATATTCTTTTTTATCTTTATAGTATCGGGAATATTCAGAGCCCTATTCTCAATAATAATGATTCCTAGAATAAGAGAGGTAAGAACAACAATATCAAAAGACAGGCCAAATCCTTTAAACTACCTGAAAGAAATAAGACCTATTCATGGATCTATAGCTCTTCTGACACACCCATTTTCAACAATCAAACTTCTAGGTCATAAAATACATGTGACAAAAAACTAGACATAAAAATAAGACCATATTAATTTGCTTATAGAAATCTATATAAACTACATAAACTTAAATCTTATATGAGTATAGAGAGTAAAAAAACAGGGATGCCCATAAAGCATAATTGGTTTAACTCTTGTAGAGTCATCTATACGTCTATTAAATTCTACTGCTAAGCTATAAGATTTTTCTTATACCTTGCATAATATAACTAAAATGGTTAAATCAATTCTATCTAACACCTGTATAATCTGTAAAGAAGAAATTAGTACTCAGATATGTCCCTCTTGTCTTTCAGAGTCTATGAGGGACTGGTTAGTCTTAAAAAAACTCTCAAAAGAAAAAAAAGGCATAGATAAATTCTTGAATTACTTAAAAATCTTCAGTGGAATGAATTCTAAAGATAAAGATATTGCAGAAATAAACAAAGAATATTGCAAAATATGTAGAAAAAGTCAGTTGGAAATATGCCCAAACTGTTTCACAAAAATAGTTCAATTAAGAATGAGAGAAGAGGATGTTTCAAGACAACACATAGAAGAATTCAAGAGAATATTCTTATTCAATACTAAAAAAGAAGCAGAAAAAGATATTCAGTTATATTCCTAAGATTTCTAAGGGGCTGGCTTTCGTGGTGCAAGCCAGCCTCTAATATTATTAATTTGAAGAAAGTAAAGCAGTTTCAAGACTACCTCTTCTTAACTTAAATCCTTCTTTAGGGATCTCAATTTCAGGTACTTCCCCTTTCTTTTCACTTTTATTTACAGGTTTATGTATATCTTCTTTCTTATTTCGAACTTCAAAATTATTAGACATTTCAGTATAGACACTCTCTGCCCCATCATTAAAACCTCTTGGGTAAAGAGTATAGTGTTGATAAAAAATTAATCCTGAAAGACTAATAATAATAGGGCAAATAAAATGTCTAAGGAATTTATTTTCGAAACCATAACCTGTTGGTTTCAAATAATTAACTAACCTATTCATTAACAAACTAACATTTTATTTTTTATAAACATTATTATCCCAAAAAATATACTTAAAATACTAAATCTACCTTATCATTTCTTGCAGAAAAATCGTCTTCCTTCTTAGCAAAATCAAGGCTAACTCCCTTACCTAAATTGCCTCCCGCAGTATTTCCATAACTTTTACTCCTAGCATCATCTAACTTTCCTGACCTGTAATCTCTTAATGACTTATACTCTTGATTTCTCTGAAGGAAATTTTCAATAAACTTAGAATTTCTTTCTCTATCAATAACATCTGAAATCAAGTAAGTTTTAAGGGCTCCACTTGCAAGATTTGGTGTTGTCTTAACCTGAGACATTACTCTCTTATAAGCATCCTCACATAAAAGAATATTCTTGCTTGAGAAATCTGTTGCCTTCTTTACACTAGAAAGAGTTGTTCCTAAAGCATTAAATAACAATCTTCCTGAATCCCTCTTTGTAATTATATCTCCAGAATTAACAGCTATTCCAAAGTTAATTTTCTGTGTAAACTTATCGTTATGAGTTTTGAGCTTATCACTTATTATTCTTGCAACTTTCACTGCAGTCATCTCGTTATTCATTTTCTTTGTAGTTATAGGAGCAAAAATACCTATAATAAAATCGTCATTTTTATAGACTCTTCCACCATTATCATTTATTACTCTTGAAATATCTTTAAGAACCTCTTTAGCATTTGAAGTTCCAGAAAGTATTTCGTGATTATTCTTAATTTTAGTTGCAACCAAGGAAGCAAGTTGCTTAGTTCCATCAATAACTGAAGAATAGTGAGCTGTACCATCATCAGCCTCTATCAATAGATTACCTGCATTAGAGCTTACAGCTGATAACTTTGTAGCTACTTTTTTTTCAGGTTCTTTAATATTCCCAAGATTTTTATTATTTGAGTTTAGAAAAACATTCTTATTAATTATTTTTTTAGAGGTCAAAAATATAAATAATCCTAAAACTCCGAGGATAAATAACCAAGCCAAAAGTGTTCTATTAAAAAATCCAAACTTCCCAAACTTAGCTCCATCAATAGATATAGCATTACCAGTTAGTGGAACCCCTGTCCACTCAGCTGTAGCATCTCCATCACTTATTCCAACTGAATACTCTCCATCAGGAGCTGTTAAATCAAACTGAACAGATCCTCCCTCACTTATATTAAGATTTCTTACTATAGTCTCATTTCCTATCTTAACTTCTACTTTTCTGTCATAAGGAACATTTCCAATATTTCTTACTGTTAAAGTCCTATTATTCAAAAGAACAAACTCAGCTTCCTTATGTTGTTCAATATAAATAGTAGCTTGAGAAGAAATTCCTTCTGAATCAGCAACTACCTGCCAGTCTCCAAAAGGAGCATTTTTAGCCAAAAGGAAGAATTGATCCTTATCTGTCTCAACAAGACCATCATATGCCTGTCTTCCAGAGACATCTGTTATCTTATAAGAAACAGGCAAGGCAGGAATAACCTTCTCAGTCTGATCATATAGTACAGACTTATATTTAAACTCCTTTCCAGGAAACCCTTTTTTATCAAGGCTCAATTCCAATTTTGTAGGGAGTTGCTTAACACTAATTGAAGAATTAGAAGATCCAAAATTAGTTACATCACCTGTGGCATCTTTTTCAGAAACATAAACTGAAATAGAATAAGATCCCGCAGGAACATTTGAAGGAAGAGTGATATTCCCAGAAAACTGGTCATTTATAATAGGAACAGAAATATCAAGATTACTTCCACTGAACTTTAAATTAGCATTTCCGCTTACTGGCTTACCGTTTGGCTTGGCTACGCTTCCTTGAAAATTAAAATTCTCTCCAGGATTAAAAGTATCTCCACTTGTAGATAACTTAACCTCAATTGCATTTGTTACAGTAAAGGCAAAGCTTTGTTTTGCCTGACCATTAAAATCCAAAGATAGATGGCACTGCCCCATCATCCCCTTAAGAAAGTTTTTATTTATAGGAGCAGTAATATAATCATTAACTGGTTGAGTTATATACTTAAAATAAAGCATTTTTGACTGATTTCCACACACTAAATTAACTCCGGCCCATCCCTCACTGCTATCGCTTCCCAGAGTAACGCCCATTGTGTCACCAAGATTATAATTGCTTTCAGGTGGAGTTACAAGAAAAACATCCGCATATGCAAATGAGGAGTAAAGAACAATTAAAAGAACAACTACAAGTACAATCTCACCTCTATTTTTCATATGAAAAATAACTTAAAGGTGTATTTAAATATTTCTCTGATAAAATTAGAAAGAAATATAAACCAATAAATAAGGAAAGTATAATGAATAACGGGAAAAATCTAAAGGAGAAATTGCATCCAGGATCATTTCTGCCTGGAAAACAATACGAAATAGTTAAAGCAGTTGTAGAAGAAGGAAAAACTATCTTTCCCTACGGTCCGGATATAAGAAACTTGGAAAAAAAGAAAGTTATTACTTGTAGAGTATTAAATGGTGAAGAGGTAGGTATAGAAGTAACAGACTTAGGCAACCATGTATACCACCTTGAAGTGGAATTAAGAATATAAGAATTAAAAAATTCTAAAACAAACTTTTATAAATATCCTCGGTATAATTTATACAATGGAAGATAATAAAGAGCGTGAAATTATGAAAGTAAATCCATGGGAAGTTTCAGGGAATATTAATTATGAAAAATTAATAAAAGAATTCGGTGTAACGCCTATAAAAGATCTTCCAGATATTTTTAATAAAAATATCTTATTTAGAAGAAAAACAATTTTTGCTCATAGAGATATACAAAGAATTCTTGAAGCAGTTAATAACAAAAAACCTTTTGCAATGATGACTGGATTAATGCCGACGGGAAAATTCCACATAGGACACATGATACTTGCACAGCAAATGATCTTCTACCAAAATCTCGGGGCAAAAATATACATAGCAGTTGCAGATATAGAAGCATATAACACAAGAAATCAGAGTCTTGAAGAAAGTAAAAAAATAGCTATAGAAGAATATATTTTAAATTACATAGCCCTGGGATTAAAGCCAAAAAACTGTGAAATTTATTTCCAAAGTGCTAGATCTCAAAATGGAGAAAAGTCCAATGCATACTATAAACTTCAAAATCTCTTGGCAAAGCATGCTTCTTTCAACGAGTTTAAGGCAGTTTATGGAGAAATAACTCCTGGAAAAATGGTCTCTTCATTATTACAGGCTTCTGATATGCTACATCCGCAACTGCCTGAATTTAATAAACACCCAATACCAACTATTGTGCCAGTTGGAATTGATCAAGACCCTCACTTAAGACTAGCAAGAGATATTTCTCAGCGTATAAAATCTCCAAAATTCATCCAGTTAAGTTCTACATACCACTCATTTGTACCAGGTCTTGGAGGAGGTAAAATGTCTTCCTCAGATCCAAACTCCTTTATTGCACTAACAGACTCTCCAAAAGAAGTTGAGAGAAAAATAAACAAATATGCATTTTCAGGAGGCCGTGCTACTCTAGAAGAGCATAGGAAGCATGGAGGTAATCCTGATGTGGATGTCTCTTTTCAGTACCTAAAAGCATTTTTTGAAGAGAGTGATAATATTTTATTCCAAATAGAAAAAGACTATCGCTCAGGTAAATTACTAACAGGAGATCTAAAGAAGTATACTATAAAAAAAATAAATGATTTCTTAAAAGAGCATCATAAGCATCGTGGGCTTGCAAAAAAGCAGATTTCTAAGTTTTTAAAAATTGAAATATAGTAAAATTTAAATACTATAGTTAGCTATAGTAATCTATGGTTACAACAATACAAATTGATGAAAAAATAAAGGATAAATTAGATAAACTCAAAATTCATCATAGGGAATCCTATAATGATTTGATTACAAGAATAATTAGTTCCTCTCAAAACGTAAGCAGAGAAAGTTTAATTGAAACTATAGAAATTTTATCTGATCCAGAAACTATGAGAGATATTGCTGAAGCTTTAGAAGAATATGAAAAAGGAAGAGGAATAGAATTCTCTAAACTTAAAAAAGAGCTTAAAATAAATGTATAAAATAATTCTTGAGAAGAAACCGGAGAATTTCTTCAGAAAATTAGAGAAAAAGGAACAAGAGAGAATTGCTAAGAAATTTAATGAATTAGAACATAATCCAGAATTAGGAAAACCCTTAACAGCAAGTCTTTCAGGGCTTTGGAGCTTAAGATTTGGAGATTATAGAGCAATATACAAAATTAATCAGAATGAACTTATTATCTTAGTTTTAAAACTTGGTCATAGAAAAAATATCTACGACTAATATATGTTATACCTAAAAAGTAACAACAATAGAAAGATTTAAAAATAAGTCTCTATCTGTTTCTTTATGATAAATGAAAGATATAGGCTAGATACTCCTGTTTTTGGAGAGAAATATGAGGCAAAAAAAGAAATTGAAGCAACAAGTAAACACTGGAGAGACTACTTAATAGCAGGTGTTAGAAGTAAAAATCCAAGAGTTTATGAAAAAACTTCTGATTTTATGATTGAAAATCTCTTAAGGTACTCTCAGGAAGGAAGACAGCTAAGCAGAGAGGGATATAAAGAAATTCAGAAAAACTGGTTATACATTATGGCAGGAACTGAAAAATATGATATTAAGGAGATAAGAATGGCTAGAAACTATCTAATATCTGAACATAATAGACTTGAAGAAGAGGCACTAAAGAAAG
>DYHK01000016.1:9350-11583 GCA_020724205.1 Candidatus Aenigmatarchaeum sp.
ATTCTGAAGAAAATAGCTGGACTGACCCATATAAATCTCCTGAAAAAGGAGAAAAGAAAGGGTTCTTTGGAAGAGCAACATCTCTCTTAGGAAGAGTAGCTGCACTATTCTAATATATGTTGTATCTTTACAGTAACAACACACCATAAGCTTTAAATACCCTATAAAGCTTGAGTTTTTATGAATAAAGATTACAGACTAAGGAATTTTTTAAGATATGAAAATGAGATAGAACAATTAGAAAAGCACAAAAAAACAGGGAGAATTGGACTTACTACTCAAAAGCCTAAATGTACTTATGCACATAGTAAAGAAATTGATAAAGATTTAAACATAATTGAAAGAGCTAAAATATATGGAGAAAGTTCTCCGAAGTTAAAAAGAGATAATCCTAAACCAACAAGAACAGACTCAGAGATAGATGCCGAAGTTAAAAAAATAAACTCATTCTGGGAGTCTAATAATGTTACAGAACTTGCAAGAATTCTTGATGGAAGAAGGCCAGAATACTGGAAGATGGCAGATAGGTTAAGGGCCATAAATTCTTATTTTAATTCAGATCATGCTACTAGAGACAGAAAAAGAGCGGAGCTAAAGCCAGCGCTTGACCACCTTAAGAAAACTTATGATGAATTTTCTAAGAAAAAAATAATTTCTGAAGCAGCTGAAAAAGGAAAAGGAGAATTAAGTTCAGAATATATTCAATCAACACTAAAAAGGCTCTCAGACTACATTTCAAATGCATCAAGCGTCACATATATAGAAAACAAACCAAGAAGAATTCCAAGTCCTGAAGAAAAATCTCAGATGAAAGAAGATTATTACCAGAAGAATGAAGAGTGGAAGAAATCATTCAACAGAAAAGCCCCTCAAGAAAATGAAAAAGAAGGGTTATTCACAAGAATGTTTAACAAATTTATGAGTTTTGTTGAGGGTGAAAAATCAATTACAGATTATCAATACAAACACGATAGAAAAACAGCTAAAATAATTAATAACTTCAGACAAAATCAAAAAACGGAAGATAAACCATTTGAATACATAGCTAAACCTATTACTTCAATAGTTGAAGAAAAAGAAACTACTCCTGAAAGCACAGTATACTTTCCTGAGCAAAATGATAATATAGTAAGTTTTGAAAGGGCTAAAAAAGAAAGATCTAGAGAGAGTGAAAGAAAAAAAGGATGGTTCTCTAAAGCAGCTGCAGGAATAGTACTCACACTTGCTTCATTCACTCCACTATACAGCAACAATTACAGTAATGCTAATGCAAATCAAAATCCATTACATACAAATAATAACACAGAAGCTCAAGTAAATGAAGACTCATTTAGATATAATTCAACACTAGAAAACAAAATATATGATGCTGCTCATAATACTCAATTAGATTTTACAGATCCATTCATGATAGATATTCCAAAAATAAGGCCTACTCTTGATTATCACTTTTTAGACAGATCGTTTACTGACTGGTAATATTTTATTTAAAATATTTCTGTTAATATAGCTAAAATCCAGACATTATATGTTGATCTGTAATTATATACTGATTAATAAACTAACTATGTAGATTAAGGTAACTTAAGATAAATGTAAGATTTTTCTTCAAAGAAAAATATTTATGAATTAGTTAAAATTACTATTTTATTTATTAGTATATTATCCATAAGTTTATTCAATCATACTAGCCTTAATTATTCTAACCTCTTTAATTGGCCTATCAGCACTATCTGTCTGCGTCTTTCCAATCTTATCTACAACATCCATCCCTTCTATAACCTCTCCAAATACAGGATGTTTTCCATTAAGGAAATTATTATCAACTAGGTTAATAAAAAACTGGCTTCCTCCAGTGTTAGGACCTGCATTAGCCATAGATATAGTGCCACGAACATTCCCCTTTCCATTAAACTCATCCTTAATATTATATCCAGGTCCTCCCCTGCCTGTTCCAGTAGGATCTCCTCCCTGTATCATAAAACCATCTATAACTCTATGAAATATAACTCCATTATAATATCCCTCACTAACAAGTTTCTTAAAATTCCCAGCAGTTATAGGCATATCATCATACAACTGAATAACTATATTCCCCTCAGTTGTCTCAAGCACAACCTTTCCTCCTGAAAAATTCTGATTTTTTGTATTCATAAAATATATTCCTCCAATAATAATAGCTATTAAAACAATTATAGATATAAAAACCATTCTTTTTTGTTTCATCTCTCAG
>DYHK01000116.1 GCA_020724205.1 Candidatus Aenigmatarchaeum sp.
GCTACAGCAACTATATTATAATCTGCTTGGAATTCTGAAATTTGAGAAGGATCTCCATAAAACCCGCATAAACTTCCGCTACCTGCAGGTCTTCCTCTCAAGTAATATCCGCTACTTTGAATACCCTCCTTTACACTAACACAAAAATAATTATCTCCACTATTTTTATTTGCATACTCTAATATACACGAAGAATATCCTCCTGTTCCAGAAGGCTGTGTTAAATTACAATCAGCAACCCAGGCCCCATCATTATTGTATATATGTCCCTTCAACAAACCTTGAGAAAAAGCAGGATTAGCATTAGCCTCTTTTTTAATGTAAGTTCTTATCTCAAATGCTCCTGCCTGAGGAATATTTATCTTCTCACAATAAGGAATCTCATTAATCAAAAACCACTCATTAAAACTCTCCTTGTAACATGATGATTTTATATCTCCCCCACAACTCTCTAAAGTGCTCTTAGAATTAACCCAGTCAGAAACACCATCGTCATTTATATCAATATCTAGCTGGGAATTACAACTTGCACCTATATTACTGCTAATACTTATCTTAAAATTAGTTACTTCAGGATTTATTCCATTTATTCTCACACCAGTAAACTTGCTTGTCTGAAGGTTGAAATTCTTCTGAACCTCTCCAGCACCCTCAACTATATACTCGTCAACACAATCTCTTGAACTACAATTAAAAACTAACCCATTGTTATTTCTAAGAACATTAATTAAAACAGCCTTATTGCCAAAACTATCACTTAAAACAGAGGTTCCAGGTTCTCCACTCAAACTTATATTCACCCACCCATCCACACTCTCTCCCTGAGAGTATTTCTGCTTAATACTTGAAGAGGGATTACCGATAGTGAAAGTTGCATAAGAAAAAGAAGATAATATAATGATAATTGTAAATATAAGTACTAATCTTATAACTGATTTATACTCTTTTTCTCTCACTCTCATTTTAATTTAAACTAACTATCTTTCTATAATTAAATGGAAATATCACTTTATATATTTTAATAATAAAAAACTTAATAGAAAAATATGTAAATATGTCTAAAATCCTTAATTTATAAGAGAGTATATCTAAATTAAATAACAGCTAAGATAAGCTAATAATAAATAGTAAATTTTCATAAGAGAAAATTTATAGTGGTTAGGCTAAAATAAAGTATTTTCTCCTTAAATATATAGAGTATATTACAACAACTAAGAGTACTGAAACTATAAAATTAAACACTCCGAAGAAAGGAAGATCTGTTCTTGTTGGACACGGGAAGGCCTTGCTTCCTGAATAGCATCCTCCAGCTTCTAAATTTCCTCCAGGAGCAGCTTCAGCTGTCCAACTTAAAATATACTCTCCTCCATCCTCAGAGCAACTACCACTTGTACTTGTTGTAACATAACATAAATCTTGAGTTTGAGGAGTAGTACAAGAAGGATTACTCTCCCCAACTCTCTGGACTCTTTCCTTACACACGCTTGCACTCGAGTCCCACACACAATTACAAGCTAGATAAGTTCCACATGAATTATCATTTGGATCATCTTCATAAGTTACATCCCTATCAAAAC
>DYHK01000117.1 GCA_020724205.1 Candidatus Aenigmatarchaeum sp.
CTAAATTAATTAGTATAGAGACAAATGCTAAATTGTCTTTATCTCTTAAAGATATTAAAGATTCTAGACTTACAGTAATTAATGATAGTGCTGAAAATGTAAAGAATTTAATGAGAGATTTTAATTTAGATAAGGCAGATTATATTATTTCTGGAATTCCATTTTCAATGATAAAACATCCTGTTAAAGATAAGATTCTTTTTGACACTAAACACGTTATGGATGATAATGGAGTTTTTTTAGTTTATCAGTTTAGAAAAGATATTGAAAAGAATTTGAGAAGACATTTTTCTTCTGTTAATAGGCACTTAGAGGTTAGGAATATCCCTCCTTTATTTGTATTTGAGGTTAGGAAGTAAAAAATGGTATATGATTACGCTAAACATAAAAAAGATCCTTTAACTGAAGATGAGATTAAAGAAAAGGCTAAGGAAATAAGAGAAGAGCTGAAAGAGGTTTTAAAGTGGAAGAAGGAAGAGGAAGCTAAACTTAAGAGTTCTAAATCTTCGCCTCAAAGAAAGGCTGCTGCTAAGAGAGCTTTGAAAAAAGTTGCAAGAAGAATTAATACTGTTAACGGACAGATAATCTATTGGGATTTAAGAGTAAAGGGTGAGAGTCATTTCAGAGCAGGTATTGAGATGCATGAGTATTGGGCGAGGTGCAATGAGAAGGAAACGCCCTGACTTGATAATATGGGAAGTAGAACTTTACTTTCCCTTTTCAATTTCATCTAAAACTCTTTCTAAAAAACCTTGAATAGAAACATCAACTATTCTAAATCCATCTTCTTGAGCTAATTTTTTAATATCTGCATCTATCTCTTTTAGATTAAATGTGGATGGAGTCCATGTGAAAGTTAAGCCCCATTCTTTTGGCCAAGGGTTAGGATAACTTGGTAGACTTATACCAAATCTACCGAAATTATTATATTCTTTATCTTTCCCTACTAAAACAAATGATTTATCTTTACCACAAATTTCGGCATAACAAAAACCATCACCCATCATTTCATCAATAATATAAATGTCTGCACTACTACGCACTTTGTACATACTCTTGTCTCCCCCTGCAAATGGTATTACATCTTTAAATCCTACTCTGAATAGAGCTTGTCGCCCTTCGTAACTTAACCTTTCATAAGGATCTTTATGAAAATCTCCTGCATGACATGCTTCGAAAAACAACCTAACTTCTCTATCATCTGTTATTATTGGTCTATATCTTTCTAATGCATCTGTAAAATCATCTTCCACAATACTTATTTTAATTGGTGTTTTTTCCATAAAAACCCTATAAGCAAACTGTTTTTAAACTTATGGAAGCTTTCTAAGAAATAGAGAACGCCCTGACAGAGTGGTGCAGGGATAGAATATAATAAGTTATTCATTTAAACTATGTGCGATAATGCTATTTGAAAGATTATAAAGATTTCTTACTATAGAATAAATGATTTGATTATTGTTAGTATCAATTTTATTAATTTTTCCCTGTAATTCATCAATTAAGTTTATATCTTTTTTGAAATAAGCTTTTTTAACCAGAGTAAAAATCTCTTCTAATTCTTCAATTAATTTT
>DYHK01000017.1 GCA_020724205.1 Candidatus Aenigmatarchaeum sp.
TCATAGGTACAGCAACCTTTTTCCTAACAACTCCTTCCAATAATTTTATTGCATCATCAATTTTCTTATACTTGATAAATTTTCCAATATCTCTAGCATTTTTTGTTGATATTGGAAGATTTCTTGCATACACTATTGCTTCAGTCTTCTTTTCCTTCTTTTTCTCATCAGCTTTCTTTACTTCTTTCTTTTCTTGAGTCTTATTTTCTTCATGAGCGTGATTATGTCCTTCATGTGAATGATCATGCGGATGAGTGTGTGTATGATCGTGACTTGCAGGCTTCGCTACATTTTTTTGCCTTGCCATCTTTGTTTGATTTAATTGTTCATCTGCCATTTTTACTTAACGCTCCTTGAAGCTGAACTCTTAGTTGCTCCAATACCTGCAGCTCCATGCTTAACAGGTTTTCTTGTTAATGCAAACTCTCCAAGCCTGTGACCAATCATTTCAGGAACTATTCTAACTGCCTCAAATCCATTTCCTTTATGTACATGAACAGTCATTCCAACCATTTCGGGAACGATTATTATATTTCTCTCATGAGTTCTTATGTTCTTATTCTTAGCATTAAGTCTTCTGCATTTTTTCAAGAACTTCTCAATAACTTGAGTATTTCTTATTATAGTTCTTCTTTCTCTAGAAGCAAGGAACTTAGCAAATTCTCTAATATCAAGAGTTTTTAGCTCATCAATACTTTTACCTCTAAAGGTAAATTCTTTCTTCTTTTCCATCATTTCTTCTTCCATTTTATTTATAAAATGCCGTAAAATTTATTTTATCTTCCATTTTATTTTCCTCCCTTACTCTTTCCAGTTCTTCTAGCTCTTATTGAACCTACCTTTGCACCTGGAGGAGCATTTCTTCTTGGTATCTTTCCAAGACCTCCGTGAGTAAGATTCTTTCCTCTACCTGAACCGAAAGGATGATCAATAGCATTAACCTTAACTGCAGAAGTTCTAGGCCATAATTTTCCTTTAACTCTCTTAATAAAAAACATCTTTCCTGCCTTAACAATCGGCTTTTCTCTTCTACCAGACCCTGCAACAACTCCAATCGTAGCTCTGCACAAATCATTAAATATTTTCTCTTTTTTTGAAGGAAGTAAAAGTGTTACTTGTCCCAGTTCTTTTTTAATAACCATTGCTGAACTTCCTGCACTTCTTATTAATTTTCCACCGTCATTTGGTCTTAATTCAATATTATAAACTTGCGTCTTAGTAGGAATATTCTTAAGATGATTAATACTACCTATACTTAGGTCATTACCAATTTTTATTTTTGAACCCTCATGAATTCCCTGAGGAGCTGCATTGTAAAACACCTCATTTCCGATTCTAATCTTAGCTACAGGAGCAGAATGTCCTCCAGAATGTATAAGCTTAACTACGTTTCCTTCAACATCAAATGTTTTAGGATACTTAAGTCTAAGAGAAAATGCCTTTCTTCTTACTCTGTATGTAAGGCTTCCATGCCCTCTTGCTTGTGAAATAATTGTTTTTCCCATTTTACTATATCATTCCCAACTTACTTGCAATGTCAATTGCCTGATGTTTCTTATTTATTTTAACATAAGCTATTTTTCTTGATCCCTTATTCATTATATTTACTTTTTCTACTTTCACTTTAAAATTATTTTCAACATTTTTAGATATACTAGTTTTGTTATCATGAGGATCAACTTCAAATGCAATAATATTATCTAACTCAATCATTCTTATTGCTTTTTCAGTTGTTATTGGTCTTTTTATCATTTTTTCTCTCCCTGAAAATTTTCAAGATCTTTTATAGCATCTTCTGTATAAATAACAAGTCTTCCAAGAGGATAAAAATCCCTGATCTCTAATTCATTAACTTTTTTGTTATCAAACATCTTTGTAGTTACAGATTCTTTATTTCCAGTTATAATTAAGACACCTGCAGATTTCTTATATTTCCTATTCCTTATTTTTCCCTTACCAGATCTAATGCTTTTTTCTCTAAAAGCAACTTCTGAATTTTTATTAAGAAGACTATTAATGCTATTAACAAGTTCTTTAGCCTTTAATTTTGAAAACTTTGATTCAACAATTATTGGAAGTTTTGGAATATTTTCACTTGATAATCTTAGATATCTACTTTTAATTAAATCTTCTTTTGAAGTAGAAGCAATTGCAGATTTCATTGCAAGCCTTGTTTCCTTTTTATTTACCTTTCTTTCTTTCATCATACTCTCAACTTTTGGAGGGTGTGCCCTTCTTCCTCCTCTAGCACTTGAGATCTCAGCTCCAATCCAATAGAACTGCGTTCCTCTTCTCCACATAGTTTTTCTTGGAACTCTAGATATACCTCTTCCATAAGCAGATCCCCACTTATGTCTTATGTGCCTTATTCTTCCAGAAGCTGAATGATGTCTTCCAGCCATGAAATGAGGACCATAAGGTTGCATTATTTTTTCTGTTTCAAAACACTTCTTGATTATGTCCTCTCTTATTTTTGTAGAGAATACACTAGGCAAGTCTACTTCTTTTATTTTCTTTCCATCTATAGAGAGTATCTGTGTTTTCATCTTAATTCAATAAACTCAAAAGTTTTTTTGTCCTGATATTTAGTTTTCCTAAGTGGTTGTGTTATTACAAGAGCTCTTTTTGAAGGTCCCTGAACACTTCCTCTTAATATTAAGTAGTCTGTTTTTATATTTCCAAAATGCTTGAATCCTCCAGAAGGGTTAATATTTTTTTCAGATATTCCAGAAATATCAATAATTTTGTTATTATATACAGCTCTTGTAAACATTCCTAACTGTCCTGCCTGAGGTGCATGAAATGTTGTTCTTGCAGGATGCCAAGGCCCCAAACTTCCTGCTCTTCTTCTTCCCTTTTCTGCTTTATGTGATCTAAGCCCAATACCAAATCTTTTAACAGCTCCTTGCAAACCTTTTCCCTTAGTAACTCCTCTGATATCTACTAGTTGCATCCTTTCAAATACCTCATTAATTCTTATCTCTTTTCCTAATTTTTCATTAGCAAAGTTAAGTTTCTCTTCTTTACTTCCGCCAAGAGCAATTTCAATAATATCTGGAGAATTTTTTATACCTGTTTTTTTGACAGTAGAATAAGCAATTAATCTTACATCATCATACTCTTCTTTTTTATCCGCTTTTTTAGAATTTTTTGGAAGCTTTAATATTTTTATAAGTTCTTTATCAAGATTTGAAGAAATAGTCTCACCAACAACTTTATTATTTTTATAGAATCTTATTGAATAAACCTTCATAGGAGGGCATTCAATAACTGTCACCGGAAAAGTTATTCTTTTCGTCTTTGTCATAGAATCATTTGTAAGGTCTTTTGCATATGCAGTTTTCATTCCAACCTTATATCCAATAAAACCCATTAATTTTTTAGAATCATTAGAATCAACAATACCTGTCCAGTTAACACTAGGCAAAACTTTGTTGGCTCTCTTTCTTGGCCAATACTGCAAACTCCCTCGTCTGGGTCTTGATAACTTCGCCATTGTTTAACTTTTTTGTATATCTATTGATGCTTATTGACATATTTGATTACGTGGTGTAATAAGGTACTATTAAGCCTGCATTTAAGCTTTATTTACCCTCATATCTTCAGAAAAAATGTGTTTATAAAGTTATCCTTGGATCAACTAAGCCTCAAAAGGCTTCTCAGAAACTTTTTCTTTACCATCAATATTGACTTTTCTAACTATTTTGCCCTTTCGTATTGTCATTTCCCTCATCTTAACAGGATCGCCCGCATTCTTAGGGATAATTAGTTCAGTTATTATAAAATCATGAGATATCTCGACTTTTCTAAACTCACCTACATCGAATAAAAAATTCTTAAGAAAACTAGGATCACTTGTCTTTAGTTTACAGAAGTCAGGAGTTGGCCTCTTATCTCCAGTACTTGGTTTAGCAGACTTAGGTGCCTTTGCCTTTATCTTAAGATCAGTTCCATTAACACTAAAAGATAAGGCTATAAATGAAGTCGGAAGGCTATCACATAGTTTTATTATTTCATTCCCCGACATTTCAGAATCAATAATATATTGCTTTACTCCCATAAATTGTTTTTTATCTTTAAATTTTAGTTCTCCTGTAAGGTCTCTAGTTGAAACTATAGCTCCTGTGACCCTAACTCTTTGTCCAGAAGTGATTTTCTCAGCTACCATTCTTACAAGCTCGTTAGCATACTCAGAAGTTGTTGAAATACTTATTTTATCCTTAACCTTACTGGCATTGATCATAGCCTTATCTCTGAATTCTCCACGGCTAAATTTCTGAAACTGAATATGAACTAAATTATCACTCTTTCCATCAAAAATCTTTTTTATAAAACAATCCATTACCTTATTTCTAAAATTTAATATATAAACATTTGGGTTTAATTTCTACAAAGTTTTATATATTAAATAGTATATTTTTTAATATGATTGATGAAGGCACTATTAAGCAAGCTGTAGCTCTTTTCTTTATTGTAGTTTTACTCATATTTGCCTTCTTCATAATAAAACCAATATTTATGGCTGCTTTATTCGGACTCATATTAGCTTATACATTCAGTCCAATAAATGAGCTTATATTATCAAAAGTAAAGAATAAAACTATCTCTGCAGCCATAACTTGCACAATAGTTATTGGAATTATTGCACTAGTAACATGGTTTACACTTCCTTTACTTTTAAACCAGATATTTGATGCTTATATAGCTCTTCAGAGTTTTGATCTTGTAGGCTTTCTAAAGAATTATTTTCCATTTTTGTTTACCTCTCAGCAGGTCACTAATAATTTTGCTGTTGCATATAATAATTTTGTAGTAAATGCGGCAAAAGTTGGACTAGAAAAATTCAGCGAGAGTATAGTTAATCTTCCTACAATAATACTTAAAATGTTTGTTGTCTTAATCGTTTTCTTCTATTCCCTAAGAGATGGAGAAAAATTAGTTAACTTGCTTAAGGACTCATTACCATTTAATAAATCAACGACAAATAGATTTATACAAAAATCAAAACAGGTTACTTTCGGAGTAGTTTATGGAAGAGTTATAATTGGGATAATTGTTGGAATGCTTGCAGGAATAGGATTTTATTTTGCAGGAGTAAGTAATGCACTTTTACTCATGATTCTAACAATGATAGTAAGTATTATGCCACTAATAGGTCCATGGTTGGTTTGGGTTCCTGTAGTAGTTGGACTATTCTTAACAGGAAGCACAGGAGCAGCGATTTTCTTATTAATATACTCAGTTATAGTAGTTGCTCTTTTTGAAAACATTGCAACTCCATTACTTCTTTCAAAACAATCTGATCTTCCTACATCATTAACTCTAATAGGCCTAATTGGAGGAATGCTTATGTTTGGAATATTTGGAATAATCATCGGTCCTCTTGTTATAGCTTATCTCATCATCTTATTTGAGTTATATGTAGAGTCTAATGTTAAAAAATCTAGTTAAAATTAAAAGAGATGAAATTAAGTGTTAAGGAATATAAACTTTCTGCAGGAAGACCAATTGCTATTATAAATAAAGATATTGCTCATAAGCTGTTAGTAGGAGTTAATGATAGGATCTCAATAAGATATAATTCTAAAAGAATAATTGCAGTTGTAGATCTTTCTTCAGAGATAGTTAATAAAAATAATATTGTTCTATCATCTGAAATAACAGATTATTTAGGAGTAAAGCCGCACAATGAAGTACTGATAGAAGTTGCAAACCAATCAAGGTCAAAAGCAATAATCACGAAAAAGCTAAGGTGTGAAGTACTTTCAGAAAAAGAAATATTCGATGTAATAAACTCAATTGTAAATAACGAGTTAAGTGAGTCAGAAATAGCTTTTTTTATTTCCTCTATTTATGAGTGTGGAATGTCTATGAATGAAATATACTGGCTTACTAAAGCAATGTTTAATACAGGAAATAAACTAAACTTAAAATCCAGAAAAATTGTAGATAAACACTCTATTGGAGGCATAGCAGGTAATAGGACAACTCCTATTGTGGTTTCAATATGTGCTGCAACAGGGCTGACATTTCCAAAAACTTCCTCTCGTGCAATTACTTCTGCTGCAGGAACTGCCGATGTAATGGAAGCTGTGTGTAGAGTTAATTTTAATGTAAAAGAGTTAGAAAGAATAATAAAAAAAACAAATGCCTGTCTAGCTTGGGGAGGGACTCTTGGCTTTGCTCCAGCAGATGACAAAATAATTCGTGTTGAGTCACAAATAAATATAGACCCAGAACCTAACCTCCTTGCTTCTATAATGGCGAAGAAACTCTCTGTCGGAAGTAAATATATTTTAATTGATATTCCTTATGGAAAATATGCAAAAGTAGATAAAAAAGGAGCCCTGAAATTAAAGAAAAAGTTTGAATACCTTGGCAAGAGATTTAATTTAAAACTCAAGGCAGTGATTACCCGAGGAGATGAACCAATTGGAAATGGAGTTGGTCCAATTCTAGAGCTAAGAGATATAATGAATGTATTAAAAAACGATGGTCCAGAAGAATTAAGAGATAAATGTTTATATCTTTCTGGAGAGATTCTTGAGCTTTGTGGTAAAAGCAAAAAAGGTCAGGGACATAAACTTGCTGAAAGAATACTAATCTCTGGAAAAGCTCTTGAAAAATTCAGAGAAATTGTTGAAGCTCAAGGAGGAAATGCAAAAAATCTTGATAACTTAAAACTTGCTAAATTTTCACACACTATATTTTCTGATAAGAATTCTAAAATAAAACTGATTGATAATAAAAAGATTAATTTGCTTGCAAGAGTAGCAGGATCACCTGATGATAAAAAAGCTGGAGTTTTTATTTACAGACATATTAATGATAAGGTAAAGAAAGGAGATTCAATAATAACAATTTACTCCCAGTCTAAAAATAAATTAAAGGATGCAATCGATTTTTATAAAGAGAATAAGATAATAACTTTATACTAAACATATTTGGACTTTCTTTTAGCCTCTTTTAATTCCTTAAAGTGCTTCCTTCCCTCTTCTCTATACTTATCACGATTAACATGGAACCTTTCAATCATATGTGCTGCATATTCTCCTCCTAAATGGTGAGGGATAAGAACATAATCTACTCCGCTTTTGTATAATATTTCAGCATCTCTCGGCTCTTCAGCAGTTGCAATAAATGCAGTAGAAGACTTTATTCTCTTTAAGTGTTCTTTAATACATAAATTTGAGTTCTCATCAGGTATAGTTGATATTATTAATTTGGCCTTATGTAAATTTAACTCTTCAAGGAATTCTTTATCGCTTGCATCTCCATAAACACAATTTATTCTTTGCTCACTAAGTCCAAGAATAACTTTAGGATTATAATCTACAATCATGAAAGAAACATTCATCTTTTCAAGCCTCTTTAATATCTTATATCCAGTTCTATGATATCCAAATAAAACAATATCAAATGATTCATTTTCTTTAATATTAGTTTTGTATCTCTTACCCTCAAATATTCCTAACAACTTAGATATTTTATTGAATATCGCATTTGAGTAATAAATATTATAGCTGCTCACTCCTATAGTTATTATTGCTATCATAACTACAAGACTCATTACCTGCTGATTTAAGTATCCTAATCTGAATCCAAGAAGGACGAGGATTAATGAAAACTCACTAATTTGTGCCAAACTTGAGCCAGCTAAAAAGTTTGTTCTCTTTTTATATCCAAACACTCTAAGTATAGACATAACAATAATTGGCTTTCCTATAATTACAAAGATGGAAAAAATGACTGCATTCCTCACCATTGTTAAATCTAAAGGTCCAATAAGCTGACTTCCAAAAAATACGAAAAACAATACAATAAAGAAATCTCTTAATGGTTTCATCTTACTTCCAAGATCAAGATTATACTTGCTGGAAGCAATTGACATTCCAGCAATTAGTGCTCCAATTTCAAATGAAAATTCAAGATAGCTAAATAGTGAAGAAAGAGAAAGAGCCCAGGCAACTCCAAATAAGAATAATGCTTCCTGACTCCTAGCAAGATAGTTCATTAGTCTATTAATAAGATAAGTTGATATAAAGAATATAAAAACACTCAAGAGAATAATTATTCCAATTCCCTTACCAATATCTAAGAAGTTAAATGATTTATTGATTAGAGGGATTACCATTAATGCTAGTGCAGCAACAAAGTCCTCTACAATTAGTATTCCTAAAGCAATCCTACCATGCAAGGTATCAATTTCTCTCTTATCTGAAAGTATCTTTACAACAACTACTGTAGAAGAAAAAGCAAGAGCAGCTCCAATATACAAAGCAGCAGCATTATTGAATCCCAAGCCTATAGCAATTAAAAATCCAATAATTCCAGTTACACCTATTTCAATTAATCCTGCAAAAGAAGAAACTTTTCCTACTTCTTTAAGAACTCTTAAATCAAGGCTTAGACCAACTATGAATAATAAGAACGCAACTCCAATATGTGAGAATAATTGTATGGCTTCAGAAGATCCGGGACCTATCAAATTTAGAATTAAAGGACCTACAATAATTCCTGAAATTAAATATGCAATTATTGGAGGCTGCTTAATAAATCTTGCAACAATTGTGACTAACGCAGAAATACCTATGATTAAACTAATTGATAACAATATATTTTCTGCCATTTCACACTCTTTTTATTAGTTTAATTGGAGAAATGCATATAAAAACATTTTGAGAAGGGGAACGCCGCCGCCCGGAATCGAACCGGGAAATCCCGAAGGAAACCTGCTCTCAAGGCAGGCGGAGTACCATTGTCCCACAGCGGCATAAATATCTGAACCTTATTTAGTTTTTAAATATTAATGTTAGTTTTCTTAAGAATAAAATATATGTCCTTGAGGAGTAACTGTATAACCTATAGATTCTAAATAAGTTCTATATTTTTCTTTTAATATTTCAAAAGATTGAAAAGTTTTTTTCAAACTTCTTTCTCCTATTAATTCTTCAACAAGCCCGAATAATTCTTTAAGTATTGCTAGATTCTCTTCAGGTAAAACTTGTCCTGTATTAACTCTATTTTCAAGGGTTTCGTAATAAATATCTACAAGAACTTCAAGATTTGGATCTTGTTCTATGGTTTTTGTTAATTCTTCCATTTTAGCTTAATTTATAGCCTATTTTTAAGTTTAGTTGTTTTAGAATTAGTTATATAATTACAATTGTCAGCGATGCATTTTTCAGCAGTTATAACTATCTCTGCTGGGTTTGTCTTCTTTTGAGTTAACCAATGGTTGCGGGATTAGTAAAAACCCGCTGGAGGTTTTTACCCAAATAGAGAAGACAAACCTTCTGCAGCAGCTGACGCCTTTTCTTCTTCTTTCTTTTCGTCTTTCTTATGCTCTGTTGCTCCACTTGCACTTGCTGGTGCTGCAGCACTTAATGCAACCGCACTTTCAAGTTCTTTATCTATATCTACTCCATGAAGACTTGCAGCAAGAACTTTTACCTTGCCTTCATCTGCATGTACTCCAGTAGCTGAAACTACCTTCTTAAGGTGTTCCTCATCAACTGGTTTTCCAAGTTTATGCAACAAAAGAGCTGCGTATATGTATTCCATTATGCTTGTACCTCCGCACTGTTTTGTTGAGTATCTGTCTTAATTAATGCTTCAATAGCTCTCTCGTGACTAGCAGCCTTTGCTAATAAATACTTCAATGTATCTGAAGTTACGTAGCTTATTGAAACTGCAAATGCTAGTGATTTTGAGAAAGACTCTTTTAGTATCTTTAGTGTTTCCTTCTTATCTATTACTAGATCAGTGAATATATTATTTGATTTTGAATCATAAGCAACACTTGGGATAAATCCAACAGAGAATGGAAGTATATTCAACTTACTCATAATACTTGCAGCTCCCTCATTTATTGCTGCTCCCTTCTTTACTATAACTTTTTGTTCCTTAATTTCAATCTTTCCAGCCTTAATTTCAATCTTTAATCCAAGCCCTCCTAACTCACTTACAACCGGTCCAGGAACTAGTTCTGTTGGTCCAGGCTCTACAATAATATCTGCCTCAGCAATCTGACCAACCTTTGCCTTTACAGGACTCTTATTTTCAGCAAGAATTCCTGCTAATTCAAAAGCATCAAGCTGCGAAATTAAAATTGCAATATCTTCCTTTACATACTCTTTTAATTTCTTTGCTTCTTCCTTCTTTGAAGCATCTAAAGCTCTTATAAGTATATTCTTCTTTACAACTCTCAATACTACTCTATCAGAAAGACTCTTCTTTATTTTTTGAAACTGTCTTGATGGAAGACTCTTTATCGAAGCAAATAATATAGTGTTGTGAGTATCAAAAAGTCCTGCTAACTCCTTTACACTCTTTACTTTTTCTTGTGGAACATGCTTTTTTTCTGCCATTATATATTCACCCTTAAAGGTTTAGTCATTGTAAATTTAATCATAACTGATTTGATATTATCATTCTTATTTGGAAGCTCGTTCATTAGAGCATGATACGCTGTTTTGATATTCTCTATTATTTTTTGATTGTCCATATTTTCCTTTCCAATACTTATCTTAACAGAAGGTTCCTTAACCTGAACTCTTACAATAGTATTTATCTTCTTAACAAGGTCTGTAATATCTTTTTCACTATCATTCATTAGTATTCCAAGCTTTGGAGAAGGCATTTTTCCTGCAGGCCCTAAAACCCTACCAAAAGTTGTTGCAACAGAAGGCATGTTAGGTGCAGAAGAAATAAAGAAATCATATTGTTTTGTAAGATTTTTTATGGATTTTTTATCCTTATATTTAGCAAAAGCTGCCTTAGGTATTGTGTCTATAAGATTTGTCTTAGATTCAATAAACCCACATATCTTCTTGTCCTTTATCTTATGAGGAAGATTTACAAACAAATTAATCTGAGTCTTTTTAACATCAATCTTCTTAAGATTTATAATTAAATCTACTGATTGTTCAAATTTTCTCTTCTCTTGTTTCTTAAGCTCATCAAGAGCTTTTTCTAATGTTAAATTTTCCATTTTTTTCGATTCCTAAAGTTTTTTCAAACCTTGAAGGTTTAATCTACTACCTATGCACTAATATGTCAGAATAAATCCTGGACGCTTAGTGATGTAGTATAATATTAGCTTATTAGACTGGGTTTATAAATGTTTTTCTAAGCCACTCTCTTTAAAAATCCAGAAGTTATTTAAATATATAAAACATTTAATTCCATGGAGTTCTTTAAATTAATTAGTAATGACTATCTTTGGATTCTTTTTATAATTCTTTTAGTTGTTATTGTTGGACTAATAATTTTTTTCAAATTATCTAAAACTAGAAAAATTCAATAAATTTATATAATTTAAGGAATTAATACATTAATGAACCCTTTCAGAAAAATTAGCAATCTAATTCAAAGGTGGGAACCATTAACTTATGGAGATACTAAAGGTGAACCTATTCCAAAATGGGTTGAAAAAGCATATTGGAAATGGAATGGAAAATTTGAGAATAGGCCTTATGGCAAAGTCAAATATTTTAAAGGAAAGAGTTTTATTTACAAAATTGAATGTGTTGCCGATAAACAAGGGGGGA
>DYHK01000018.1:0-1969 GCA_020724205.1 Candidatus Aenigmatarchaeum sp.
AATTTTCAAACAAACTCCCAAATCCAATCTCCCATACTCTTCTTCCAACTCAGTTATTCTTTTTACAATCCTTGGATCATTAATCTGTGGGTAAAGTGTAGAAATTAAACCAACAGATTTTTCAGCAAGATTTCTAGCAAGAGGTATCTCAACCTTATTTACAGGATCTAAACCTCTTGATCGCGCTTCATTTGCAATACTATAACTCTTATTAATATCCTCTTCTAAATACTTAAAATATTTTTCAGTTTGCATTATTCATCTCCCCCATTAACTTATTCATCTCCTCCTGACTTAAAAATCTAAAAACATCTCTCTCATAAATCATAGATTTAGAATATAACTCATCTTCATTATTTCTAGGAATTAAATGAAAATGTAAATGATCAACTTTATACTGGCTTTGTTTAATGAATGGTCTGAAATTCTGTCTTATATCACATCCTTCATTATTTTTCAGCAAGACTTTCTGAAATTTATTTAAATTTTCAAAAATAGAACTTACTTCTTCTTTTGATAATTCATTAATATTCAAAATATGTCTTTTAGGAATAATCAGTAAATGTCCAGGCATTAGTGAAGGATTACTTAATATCACTCTTACTAATAAATCTTCAAAGAGAGTCATAGTTTTTACATGATCTATATTACAAAATGGACAATCAAGCATTTTTTTCATCTTCCTCCAAGTCTACATCACTAAAATCAAGCATTTTTATCTCTCTTGTCTTCATATTAAATATAGGAACCTTACAAGGATCAGGATTATTTCCTACCTTCTCTTCAAAAGGAGTTATTGACTGCCAGCAACTAGATGCAACTAATAAAATTCCATTGTACTCAGAAATTTCAGGTCTATGAAGATCACCTGTTGAAACAATATCTGGAATCTCTTTTATAAATAAAGCATCCTCTCCCTCACAAGGAGTATATGTTACAAGAGAGTGGCTGGGAGCTAAATGCCTCTTTCTTAATAAATACTTAACAACCACTGTAGGATGATTATGTGCCCTACTGACTCTTAAAGAATCCACACTATTAATTACTCCATGCATACTAGCTCCGTGATACATTAAAATCTTAAACTTCACATCACTTCCAACCTCTACAAGAGCAGGATTAGTGACCAAATATAAGTTATCTAATAAATAAAGAGAGGCACCATAATTATCTCCAATAATAGGTTGAGGTTCGGCAACTCTGACAGCATCATGTTGTCCAGGACAAAGAATAATACTCACATCACTCCTTATCATTCCCAATAATCTAGATAGTGTTCTATATTGCTCAATAACATCTTTAATCAAAAGTTGACTTTCTTGGCCAGGATATACTCCAACTCCATCAATAGAATCTCCTGTAACAAACAGATACTTAACCCTCAGGGCTTCTTGTCTCTGAACCTCGCTTCCAACCTTTCCATTTATCCACTCAATAAATTTAAGAAAATTACTCTCAAGAAACTTATCACTTCCAACATGAATATCAGATATAAATGCAATATACTCTTCTACACTAGATTTTTTCTTATTATGAACCTTAATTTCAGGAAATAAAATATCATTAACAAACACTATCTCTCTTGAACCTCCACACTTTAGCCCTATAACCTCATCTAATAAAATCTCTTTAGCTTTTTCATAAACCTCCTCACGGTTCTTATTAACCAAAGCACTTATTCTTCCAGTAAGATCCTCAATTTCCAGAATAATATTATCATTTTTAGTAATCTTCTTATCATAAACCATTCCTATTAAAGAAAAGGACTTACTATCATCAATCCTACTAATAGAAGTAAGATTCTCAAGTTCAGGTCTTTCCTGAAGAATTCCCTTAATTGAATTAAATCTATTCTTAAAATTCTTTACAAAATCTCCCACATCAATTTTTTTTGGCTGATTTTGGTATATCTTAACTAAATTAATATTACTAGATGTTGTGTTAATCTCCTTATTCTCATCTTCTTTAG
>DYHK01000018.1:1979-7616 GCA_020724205.1 Candidatus Aenigmatarchaeum sp.
CCCTCTTAAAGTTAATTCCTAAAGAAGTAAAGAAATCTTCAACCTTTTTTCTATTTTCCCCCTTATAATTTTCAACTAACTCATGAACAATTGAAGGATTATTAAAAAGCGTCTTAGTAATTATCTTCTGTTTGTAATAAAATTCAATTCTCTCTATCAAGTTTTTAGCAATCAAAGGATCATCTATACTATTTAGTAAGTCTAATACTTGTTTCTCTAATAAAATACCCTTCTGAGTGCAAAATTGTAAAACTTCTTGTGACATTTTCTTATATTAATATAATAGTAAAATTAATCACTTAAATTAAGAGATTCGTGTAAAATATCTTTTACCTTAGGAACTAAATTTTGAGGTATTGAAAGCTTAATTTTTCTTGTTCTTCCCTGTCTGCCCTTTGAAATAACACTCGAGTTAATCAAACCCATCATATCAAATTCAGATAATATATCAGAAACTCTTCTCTGAGTTAAAACATCAGTCTTCAACCTATCACATAATCCCTGGTATAAATTATAAACATCTCCAGTAAATACCTCTCCAGATCTTCCTTGCTCATTTAAATTAATAATGGAAAGTAGAGTTATCTGAAATTGTTTTGGTTCTGTTCTGACAATATCCAAAATCTTGTCTTTCTCAATCTTTTCATTAGCCATATCAATATCTTGTAAAGAAATTTTATGAAGATTATTCCTTTCTGCAATCTCTCCAGCAATTCTAAGTAAGTCTAAAGCTCTCCTAGCATCACCATGCTCTCTAGCAGCTAAAGCAGCGCACTTAGCAATAACTCCATCTTGTAAAACACCCTCCTTAAAAGCCTTCTCAGCCCTTTTTTTAAGTATATCCTGAAGCTGTAAAGCATTATATGGAGGAAAGACAATTTCTTCCTCACTTAATGAACTTCTTACTCTTGGATCTAAATCATCTAAAAAAGTGAGATTATTACTTATTCCTACAATACTTATCTGAGACTTACTAAGTTCAGAGTTTAATCTAGTAAGATTATACAAGAAGTTATCTGAAATCTTATCAACAGCATGATCTATCTCATCAAAAATAAGTACTACTAACTTCTTCTCATTATCAATTAATTCAATAAACTTATTATAAACCTGATCTGTAGGAAGCCCTGTAGCTGGAACAGATCCTCCAAGCTTCTTAATAAGCTCAGCTAGTATCCTATACTCTGTATCAGAAACCTTCTTAAGCTTACAATTAATATACTGAATTATAAGTTTTGTATCCTCAGAGCTGTGTCTTTTCAATAACTCGTTTCGCACACACTGTACAGAAAGTGTCTTTCCAGTTCCAGTCTTACCATATACAAATAAATTACTAGTTCTCTCACCTCTTAGAACAGGAGCTAAAATACTTGCTATCTGTTCAATCTGTTCATTTCTATGAGGAATATTCTCAGGAGTATAACTAGTCTGTAATACAAACTTATCCTTAAATAAATTATTTTTAAGAAAGGAATCAAAAATTCTATCAATACCAGGGTTATTTTTTTCTACCATTACTCACCTCTTTAGTAATGTGTAAAAATAGACTGTTTTTATAAACTTTTTTATATTCTTATTAGCTTAATTATAATATACCTTAATTTCTAGTGGAAAAAGAAGTAATTTGTATAAAAATTCTCAAAAAACGAGAAAAACTCATTATAATCATATAATTCCTAAAAAAAATTAAATAAAACTACTGACACCATCATTTCTGATGGAAACAATATTAATTAAAAATAGTAAAAAAATCTTTGAAAAACATAAACTTATCTACTTTATTATATATATTATATAATAACTATAATAATATATATAATATATAATATATATATTTATAAATAAAAATTAGAGAAAGAAAAAGAAAAATTAAATTTCTTTTTTAAATACTTCTATAAGAAACCAAGGGGTGAGACCCTCATAATTAATTTTTTTACTTACCCACTACATTATTTTCTCTTATTTATTATACTACTTCTTATTTTTTGTCTTTGAAGTAGAACTTAATCTAGGTGTAGGAATATGGAAAGGCAAACCTAAATCTTCTTCTAACTGTAAGGCCTTTAAATTACATCTTGAAAATATAATATTAAGAATTCTAATTCTAACCTCTTCACTTATTTTTTTATTTTTCCAATCTTCTTCTATCTTCTCAGCTAGTTTCTCATCATCTACTATAATTAAAATTTCCCCCCTTAAAGATAATTGTCCAAGTTCTCCATAAAGAATATCAAAATCAAACTCAAAATTAATAGTATTTTTTTCTTCCATCATAGGTATTTTTATCCTTTTCAAATCCTTAATATTAATATTTGTATTAATATCAATACTCCCACTAAACTCTTTCTTTTTCTCTACTGATATTTTATTATAGTTAAAACCTATTACTTTCATTTTAAAAGAATATTAATAATTACTTTAAGTCTTCTTCAGAGACTACAATGAAGTCTCCTATAGCCATTATAGAATTGTGAGGAACAAGTATCTCTCCATGATTACTTCTTTCTAAATTAAGATTTTGAGTATAGTTTGTAGGATTTTTTAAAACTAGTTGTATTAGTTCTCCACTTCTTGTTTCAAATGTTATATCATTAACAAAACCTATTCTCTTACCTTCCTTTGTAACCACAAGCTTTCCTACAATCTCTCTTAACGCTCTTTTTTCATCTGACATATCTGATAAAATTCTGATGTCTATTTAAAGTTTTCTATTGTATCTTTATACATATTTAAATTACTAAGGATAAACCCTACTAAAGAAAAATTATAAAAAAGACTCTTTCATTAACCACTTATGCCTAGATTATCAGATAAGAAAAAGGAGAAAATATCAGAACACATACTTTCTGTCCTTCATGACAAGTTTCCAGAGTCTTTATTTACCTCAGAGATAGCTGAAGAAGTAGTAAGAGATGAGGAATTTACAAAAGACCTACTTCACGAGCTACATAAAAAAGACCTTGTTATTAAAATAAATAAGAATAACAAAGGCATAAACTACCTTCGTAGATCACGCTGGAGACTATCTAATAAAACACACTCCTTTTTTTCATCAAGACTACCTAAATAACAGCTACTTTTTGTTATAAGAATATTTAAATTACTCTTAAATATACTCTTTTTATGGATCAAATTAAGGAAGCATTCTCTAAAGTTAAGGAAGATATTACAAACCTTAATAAAGAGATAAAAGATATTCATAAGGAATTAGAAGAGATACAAAGATCTATTCTTTTTTTAATTAAAACCTCTTCGACAGACAAACCAACAGACAGACAGACACATCAAAATATGGAGACTTCGACAGACACATCAAAATTTTCTCCTAGTTTTACCCAGAATAAGACAGAAAATACCTCTCCAACACATCCTTCGACACAAAAATACCTATTTCAGGAGCTAAAAAGCCAAAATATCTCATTTTCCACAGGAAATAGGGGGGTTCCAACAGACAGACAGACAAACCAACAGACAGACAGACACACTAATTCTCCTCTAAAAGAAGGCATTCAAACAACCCTCTCATCCTCCCTAATCTCTCAATTAGACTCATTTAAAAAAGACCTGCGCCTAAAACTAAAACGTCTAACTAATCAAGAGATGCTTGTTTTTTCAGCCATTTATCAATTTGATACTCTAGGCGAACTTGTTGACTACCCCTTTTTATCGTCGAAACTATCCCTCTCAGAAAGTTCTATAAGAGATTATACTCGAAGGATAGCTTCTAAGGGCCTTCCCCTAGACAAAGAGAAGATAAACAATAAGAGAATACTCCTCCATATATCCGAAGACTTAAAGAAGCTAACCACTCTAGATACCCTTCTTAAGTTAAGAGAGATGTAACTGGTTCACCGAATATCTTTTATTAAGTTTCCAACTAAATCCCTTACACTTTTTTTCCTTTTTTATTTTATTTAACCTCTACAAATTACCTCCTTATCCTCTACATTCCCCTCATTTTTACTTATTTTTGATCAAGTAATTCCCCAATCACCTAATCTTTACCTTAAATATTCTCTCACTCTTACCTATTTTTATCTTACCAAACTAATCTACACTCACTCTTACTCATTTAACCTTATTTTTCCTAAACATCTCTCACAAATTAACTCTCACTTTTCCATTATTTTAGGCACTTTTCTTGTAAAACTTATATTATTTAGGCACTACTAACACTCACTTTTCCTATTTTTACCTCTTTTTTAGGCACTTTTCTTCTTCTTTTTCTCCTTTACTCTCACTTTTACACTCTTTACTATTTTTTCCCTTATCTCTGAAGGAATATACACTCTTTTTTTTCCATTTACCTCAACAGACTCCTCTATTAATCCCTCACTTTTCTGTTTTATACTATTTATCTGTCCCCTTATTGTTGATTTTGTTTTTCCTAACATAGCAGCTAAATCATCATAACTCAACTTTAAATCATTATTTGCTAAGATCCATATTATTGCCCTTTCTGTTACAGATAAGTTAGAAATTCCATTAAAATTGCCTGTTTGGACAGCTGTTTGGACAGGCTCATAAACACCCTCAACAGCTGTTTGTTTATTATAAACAGCCTTAGGTGTTTTAAACACCTGTTTAATCACACCATCATTCATCATAGAAATAACATCTTTTAATTGTTCAATCTCATCTTTTATCGAGGATACATCTTCTTTAAGGTCATTTAAACAGCTGTTTAAGCTCTCATCCTGTCTGTTTAAATGCTCAACCCAATCTCCAACCTTCTCAATATCTCTTTTTACTAAGTCAAAACTCTTTCTAGTTTCATCTTGTAACCTTTCAAACTCTCTTTTTTTAGAAAACCAACTAAACATTCTGTATTTTATAGAGGAAAAATACTATATAAATGTTTCGTTTTTTATCTCTATTTTTACCACTTTAAACAGCAAAATTTAGTGCATAAACACTCAAAATATGACTTTAAACACCTGTTTAAACACCAATAAACAGCCATAAACATCGTCGGTAAAAGATCAAAAAACAAAAAACACCTATAAACACACCAAAAATAAGCTATTTTTACACTATTTTTACAATTTCCCACACTCTTCTCCCTCACCCCTCCTATTCTAGACTCCTGAAAACCCCCTCAAAAAACCCCTCAAAAACCTTTAAATATCCCAAAAACATAGTATTTTTAGACTAGAAAAAGAGGTATCCAGACCTAGTTAGAGAGGGCCTGGAAGTTAAGGTTTAAGCTACTTAGCCTGCTATTTGTATAAGCAGACCAGTCAATTAAGTAAACCTAACTTAAAATTAAACTCTAAAATCAAAAAACAAAAAACCGTAAAAAGAGGAAAAATGGCAAAATTAACTGCATGGCTAGTAACCATCATTGGTGTGTTATTACTATTGCCTTTGCTTGGAATTACTCAGTTAGGTACAGTAACTGATGGGATCTTAGCATGGCTTATAGCAATTGGTGTGTTAGTAGTTGGAATTGGCAAATTAGTTAGAAACTACTCTAAAAAAAGAAGATAAGCTTAACACAATAAGTGAATTTTCTTACTTAGAAGTTTGAAATCCTTCTAAGCAATTCTAAAGCTATTAAGATCACAATTAATACTTTAAGCTTTGGCAAGGTAGCAAGACTCTTTTAAATTCCCATCTCCCTTCTACTTTGCTAAA
>DYHK01000018.1:7643-11141 GCA_020724205.1 Candidatus Aenigmatarchaeum sp.
CTTTTAATAGTAACTAAAAAGTTTTAGTTAAACTACTAAAACCTCTTTCTCTACAATTTCTTAGCATAAGCTAAAAGTTTTAGCTAGAAACTTAACAACTAAATCCTTAAAAACTCTTATTTTTCTTTCTTTTTATGATTTATAGAGATAATACAGATGCAGATTATATAAAAGAAGTGCCTAAAAAATTTAGGGATTTTGATATTCCAGACCCTTTTAGAGGTTCAATATTAATTATACATGAAAGAGGAACTGAAGAAAGGTATAACATAAATCACTCAGTAATTTCATTTCCCCATACAGAATTACCACCAATAATCTCTGTCGGATTAGATAACTCCGCTCCCTTAAGACAACACTTTTTAAGGATAAGTGCTTATAGAAATAGTCAAATTATATTACCCTTCCACCATAGAAGACAAAGAGTAGGTGAGGTCTACCAGAGATATATAAGGAAATTAGCAAAAGCTAAAAATATTAATCCAGAACCTCATATTAACCTCTTCAATAACCCAATTTTAGAGGAACTAACTTCAGCAGAAACTTTTAATCAAAACCTAGAAGTTTCTACTTAAGGAAAATACTAATTTTTTATAAAATAATCTACTAAATTGTAAGCTAAGTAACCTAACGCACCTAAACCTCCAACTCCTAAAACACTTAAAAAACATCCTCCAACTATCTTATCCTCAAGACCCATCTTTCCGTCTCTTTGTTTTATCCTTCTAACAGTAGTGTAATTATACTTATCAAACCTATCACCATAACCAGCACACTCTTCTACCTCTTCATACCAAGTCTCATCATCTTCATTTTGTCTATTTCCTTCCATAGAATTTTAATACCTCATACATATTTAATGTTTTATATACTATTTATTAGCTAAAACTTTTAATCAAGACTTAGAAGTTACTGCTAAGGAAAATTAAATAATTTGTACTATAAATTTTATATATTTATAAAAATAGTTAATTAAATTACCCTCTTAACTTTTTAATTGCTTCTTGACATTTTGGCGTATTAACTATTTCAAGTTTAGCCTGCCTTTGGGCCATAGAATATCCTAAAGCATAAGCATTTATAATGACTCTTGCTTCTTGTGAACTAAGTGGTATTTTCTTACTTTCAAGTTCAGAAGCAACAAGATATTCTATTCCTTTTTGAAGTTGACTTTCTGAACCTCTTGTAGCCCATTGATTATACTCTCTAATCTTAAACTCTACTAATCTTTTTACTTCTTTTATTTCTATTCTATCCATCTCTTTTTATATCACTACTTATATTTAAATTTTTATATCCTTATTCAAGCGAAAACCTTTAGCTTCCGCCTAAAACTTCCAACATATATACTCCCTACACTATAGAAATCATATTTACACAGAAGACCTTCGCATAATGCTGATTAGACGAAACACTTAAAAACTTCGCATAATATTATATTCTATGAATAAAGAAGAGGTAGAGAAACTTCTAAACAAAGCAGTCATAGAATTAAAGCTTAAATCTTACAGCCAGAATACTATTGACTCTTATCTCTATTTTCTCAGACCCTTTTTACTAAAACTTCCTAGTATTGATAATATCACTTTAGATGATGTAAAACTCTATCTCTCAACACTTATAGATAAGTATAGTAATAAGTCTAGGGCACTAGCAGTATCTAGTCTGAGATTTTTTTTCAAAAGAGTTCTTGATCGTCCAGATATTTATGTAAAACTTGAAGTACCTAAACGTGAGAAAACCTTGCCGGAAGTTTTAAGCATTGATGAAATAAAACTGCTTATACAAGCTGCAGAATTTAAGAAATCAAAACTTATAATTCAACTACTCTATAGCTCTGGTCTTAGAGTTTCAGAACTTGTAAATCTCACGCAAAAAGATTTAGACTTCAAACAAAACATTGGATGGGTAAGAAAAGGTAAGGGGAAAAAAGATAGAATTTTTAAAATAGCAGAATCCCTATCAAAAAACCTTGAAAAACAAATTATTAAGAATCCAGAAAATAAGTTTCTTTTTTCAAAAGAAAAGCCACTAACTCCTAGAAATGTCCAAATTATGATTAAGAGGGCTGCAAAAAACGCAGGCATAAATAAAAAAGTTACACCTCACACACTAAGACACAGTTTTGCAACTCATCTTCTAGATGCTGGAGAAAACCTTCTAGTTATTCAACAACTTCTCGGTCACGAAAACCTTGAAACCACAAAAATATACACTCATATAAGCCAAGATCAGCTTAAAAAAGTTAAATCTCCTCTTGATCGTTTAAAATAATAGGCAAAGAATAAAAAGCAGACTTAATTAATAAATAAAAAAGAGTAAAATGGTAATAAAAGCAGTAATATTTGATGTTAACGGAGTTCTTATGCTAGGTAAGGGGCGAGCAATTCACGAATTTATGGCAAGCCAATTAGAATCCGATATTGAAAGATGGTTTGATACTATAGAACCTTACTGGTCCGAAATAGTGAGAAATGAATCAAAAACCCTTTCATTTCTTACAAACCTCACCCACGAATATAATATCCATGAATCTAAACTTAAGAGGCTTTTTATAACTGCCTTTGGAAAAAGATTCAAAAAAAATTCCCAGTTATTTAAAGTAGCTGAAAAGCTTAGAGAAAAAGGATATAAAACTGCAATATTATCAGACCAAACAAGCTTTTCTTACGAAGCCTTTAAAAAATACAATATGAATAAGCTTGTAGATGTTGCTCTTTGGTCTCAAAAAGAAGGAATAAGAAAACCAGATATAAAATTTTACAAACTTCTTCTTAAGAGATTAAAAATTTCTGCTAAAGAGTGTGTGTTTATTGATAATCATGACTGGAACCTAAAACCTGCAAGGAAGTTAGGCATGAAAACTATTTTATTTAAAAATAATAAAAAAACAATTGATTCTCTTAAAAAATTAGGTATAAAATGGTAAAAATAAAAAAATCAAATAAGACTGAAACACCTGTAGGGACCTTAAGAATAGGGGCTAAAGACCTGAAAATATACGAAAAAACAAAGTCTGGTTGGAAAAAATCTAATAAAGAACTACCAGATACTATTAAAGTTATTCACTTGTTTAAATCAAATCAGAACATTAAAGCACTAATTGATAATAAAAATCCAAAATTTCTGAAAGGGCAGCTATCTAAAGATGGAAAAGCTTTTGGAGCTCGTATTAATATTCTTCCTAATGGTAAGGTTCTTGATAAAGCATACTCTCTATTTGCCAAACACCTAACAATACATGATGAATCCTCTCATGACCATTGGGATGTTATATTCCAAAATCCTGGAGGAAAGTATGCCTATCTTTACACCTTAGAGAAAAAAAAGTCTTCAGTAAAAAATAAATATAGAAAAGTTGAAGAGTTTGCAAAATCCTACCCTACTTTATATAAAAATGTATTGAAAAATCTTAGAAATAAAGATGATAGACTCGCTCTTCCAATGTTTACACTTCTAAAAACTTATATGAGGGTAGGTAACGAACTCTATTATAAT
>DYHK01000118.1 GCA_020724205.1 Candidatus Aenigmatarchaeum sp.
TTAATCTTCTCTCAACCATTTTAATCATCCTCCATGGGCCAATTATGAGGAAGTAACTCTGTTGATTCTTCAACAGCATAAATCATATTATTCAAATGCTGAATATTGGTCTTATCATAAACACCTATTACTCCCCACCTATAATCATAATGAGGATGAGGACCTATCTCTCCCCTACTAGTTCCAATTTCTATACCTACATATTTTTTATCTCCCTTAACTTTATGTAAAAGTCTATAACTCCAAACCCCTTTTTCAACATTAACTGATAATCTTTTATCTTTAACTTTAGAAAGAGGTTTTAATTTAGGTCCCAGTTCAAATAACAAAACAACCAAATTATTTTTATCAAAACTAGATCTTTCTTTGCTTTTCATTTTAATCCTCTCCCTTCAAATCAATATCCTTCAACCCATTAGTTGTAATCATAAACACAGTCTCATTATCAGGCAGGTTAGGACTATCAATTAACTTAGCAACTCTAGAATCTTTTTTCCCTCTTCTAAAATAAATTCTATAAGTAGAAGCATGAGCAACAATATTTCCTCCAATAGCAGTTGTTGGATCTCCAAACATCATCGCAGGATTAGCCATAACCTGATTTGTAACAACTACAGCAAGATTTCTCTGCTCAGCTAGCTTCATTAAATCATGTAAATACCTATTAAGTCTCTGCTGCCTATCAGCTAATTGACCACGACCAGAATACTCTGCTCTAAAATGAGCAGTTAAAGAATCAACAATAACTAGTTTAATAGGCTCGCCATTCTTTATCATCTCATTAATCTTATCAACTAATAATATCTGATGATCAGAATTAAAAGCACGAGCAACAAATATATTCTTCAAAACCTTATTAGGATCAGCTCCAACTCCCTCTGCATACTGTTTAACCCTCTCAGGTCTAAAAGTTCCTTCTGTATCAATATAAACTGCCTTCCCATTTGCTCCTCCTTGTTCCTTAGGTAGTTGTACATTAACAGCAGCAGACAAAGCAAACTGTGTCTTCCCACTTCCAAAAGCTCCAAACACCTCTGTTATTGCCTTACTCTCAATACCTCTTCCCCCCAATAGATTGTTCAAATTTCTAGATCCAGTAGTTATAAAATTAATATCCTCTCTCCTTCTCTCATACTCAGAAGCATCAACAAAACCAAGATCAAGCATATTTCTAGCAGCCTGAATAGCCTTTCTACAAACAGCCTCTCCTAATCCAGTTAGCTCAGATAGTGCAGGAGGTGATAGTACAGCCACACCCATTAAATCATAAACACCAGCAGATTCAAGCTTTGCAATAGCAGCCGGTCCAATTCCAGGAAGATCAGTTAGCTTCTTTCCCTCATCCTCAATTTTAGTCTTTTTACCCTCATCATCCTTTTTAGCCATATAACTTATCCTCACTAAGCCTATATAAATATTATTTCAATACTAAGCTACTTTTAGAAAGGTAAAATCTTCCTTAGTAAATAATCAATAACAAAATTTCCTAAAGGAAATTTAAACACTTTACTAAGTTACTAGCAATT
>DYHK01000019.1 GCA_020724205.1 Candidatus Aenigmatarchaeum sp.
CTATAAGAACTGCAAACACTGTTCCTGAAGAATCTTGACCATCTTCTGAAATTACACAGATTCCGTTTGAACAGACTGAACCTTCTGAACAATCAAAGTCGTCTATACACTCATCATCTCCGAAACCTACTTGATAACCGCACTGTCCTGGGATCTGAGCAGGAGTTATGTAATTTCCATCTATACATTCAACATAGAATGACCCTTCACATTTTGATGTTGAACACTCATTTCCAGATCCTCCGCCAGGAGTTCCTGAAGACCCTTCTAGTACACACTCTCCATCTGAACATCTATATCCTGAGTTACAAGTATACATTGTATATTCTGGATCGTCATCGTCATTACAAGACCATTCTTTAAGTTTTCTTGAAGTTTCACAAACATCATCAAACTCAAATTCTTCGTCATTAAATATATAAGTAACCTGGCCCTCGTCTGTGAAGTCTTCTCCATCATCTGTATCTACACAGGATTTTTCAGGTGAGCCTGAGCAAGCTCCATTTGAACACCCATCAGGACATGTATAATTTGTAAGAGTTACATTTGTTGAAGAACATGAATACTCTAGAAGAACATTTGAAGAGCAAGAGTCTATATAAAACTGGTTAACACTTCCATTGTAATAAGTTACGTTTGATTTTGTGTAGTAGTAATCTAAACTAGCAATGTTATCTGTTGGGTCAAAGTCATTGTCTGTACATGAGACGCTACAAGATCCATTTAAACATGATCCAGGACAAGTCTTTGAAAATGTCCAGAAGCCTCCTGAGCATACTTGGACGTCATCAACATTACACTGAGTTGCTCCCTCTGTTGTACACTCTGGGCTTGGAGTTCCTGTAACTGGATATGTCTGATTTCTTATCAGGCTCCAGTTTGAATTAGATAATAAGTAGCCGTAAGCAGATCCAGATGAATTAAAGAGAACGATCTGTTTGTTAACAGATTCATAATAACCTATAACTGGCTTAAACCATGAAGGTAGTTTACCATCGTTTCCATTGCCTGTTAGTGTAATAAGAGTCCAGTTATTATTAGTCATATGATACTGGTATTGCTGACCTTGTGAGTTCCATAATGCAATCCTTACTATATTATCATTAGCTAACCACGAGTAACCAACAGTTGGAACAAATCCTGTTGGTAATTTTCCATCATTTCCAGTTCCGCTTGGCTTACTATAAACCCAATCTCCTGTATTATTATTCCATATAAACTGCCCTCCTGTAGAATTCCATAGTCCAACTCTTATTCCTTTATCTGCACCAATCCATGAGTAACCTACTGTTGGAATGAAGCCAATATGAATTTTATTTGGTTGGCCTTGTTGAAGATTTGAAAGTGTCCAAGTATTTGGTGAAGAACTATCCCATACATAATTTGCTCCTGTTGAATTCCATAATGAAATTTTAGTATAACCTTGAGGAGTAATCCAGGAGTATCCTACTGTTGTCTTAAAAGTATTTGGTAATCCTGAAGAAGTTGAGGTTCAGACCCATTTTGTTCCATCCCAATTATATCTATATCCTGAAGAATTCCATATGGCTATACGATCTGAAGATCCTGATTTCCATGAGTATCCTACTGATGGACTAAAGTGTTTGTAAAGACTTTGATATTTTGTATCTGGCGGACTTAAACTAACTTGTGGCTTAAATAAGTCAAAAAAATCAGATAAAGAAAATGCAAGAACATTCGATATCAAAAAAACTGATATTAATAAGATACCTAAGACTTTCACACTCTTTTTATACATGTTAGAAATAAATAAATTGTATTAATAAAGCTTATTGTTTGCTATAATATAGTTATATTGTTAAAAGATTCCTCTCTTCTTTATTCCTTCTTTTGTTATTAGAAATGATAGCTCTTTTTCTGGAAGACTTCTGTGTTTTTTTAACAGTGCAGTACGCTTTCCATTTTCAGATTTTAATTCTATAAGACACTTGCTCCAGTATTTCAGCAAATCTCCTCCAACCATTCTAGCATTTCTTTCTTTTCCAGACTTGAAATCTTCCTCTGAAAGAAAATCATAATAAATCTGGTTTGTAATTAAAACAGGCATCAATTTTTTTCTTGATATTTCTGATAGTGTTCTTAGCTGATTTGCAAGCTCTCTGTTTACTTCCCTTATATGATTATCTGAGTTTTTTTTATCATCACGATTATCTGCTATTTCCAAGCGATAGAGCATAGTCATACTATCTATTATAATGACTCCAATGTTAGAGTTTGAATTAATTTCTTTTAGCAAAGAATCAAAGGCCTTTTTTTGCTCTGAAAAATTTGTTGGTTTCATAACTAGTATATTATTCATAACAGATTCGTAATCATCCCCTGAAATTTGTTTTACTCTTTCAACTGAGAAGCCTCCCTCAGAATCTATGAAGATAACTTTCTTTGATTTTTTAGCCTGAGAGACTGCTGTTAAAATGCAGAAGTTAGTTTTTCCAGATCCTGATGGGCCATAAATAGTAGTGATTATATCTGTTTCATAACCTCCATACAACCACTTATTCAGATCGTAGCTTCCTGCTGATATTTTTGTCTCTGCCATGCATAAAACAAGTAACTTTAATTAATAAGAATTTATGTGGAGAAATTAGAGAAAGTTGTAAGTAAATATGACTAAAATCCATAGGTTAATGAGATATTATTTAGTTGAGTGCTAGATAGGTAATAACTTATTAATCTGTCTAAATTTTTTCTTATAAAAATTTACTATTGATTATTTACATTATTCTTGGAAACTCTGTTATTAACTCAACATTTCACAATCTTTATAAATCATGTTTATTAAATAGTAGAGAATGGCAAAAAAGAGTGTGAAGAAAGAAGAAGCTAATAGTGATAAGGTAAAAGAAAAGAATCTTGGAGACTTGTTCTTTAAGTCAAATAAGTTCTTGGATTTTGTTGGAAAAGAAGATTCATACCAGAAAATTATAAGGAATTTTGTTATAGCCTACTTAATTTATTTTGTATTGTGGTCTTTACTAAATTTAGTCCTTGATACTGTCAATTATGTTAATTTGTTGCAGCAATTTATTACAACTGTGATAATGGCTGTGTTCCTGCCTTTTTTTGCATCATTTTTAGTTTATATCTTTGTAAGGGCTTTTAAGGGAGACAAGGATTTTTTCAAAACATTTAAGCTTGTAACATATATCCTCATAATTGGAATTATCTACTCAGTTATTGCACTAATAATCAATTTTATATTTAACATTAGTGGAGGAATTGATTACTCTATACTTGAGTCTATTCAGACTGTTCAAGATCCTACCATGATTGCTGAGTATTATAAGACTTTTTTCTCTCAGCCTATTGTTATAATTTCTATGCTGATAAATTTGGGCTTATTTGTAATCCAGTTTAGTCATCAGTTTAACTTCCTTTCTAAAGGACTTGTTAGATTTAATGGAGTTAAGGGCAAGGGCAAGGCAGCTCTAAGTATTATATTAGCCATAGCATTATTCCTTATTATTTTTGTTCTTGCCTCACTGGTTTTCTACTCTTTTTCTTAGAAATATAAGGCAAAACTTGATAACAATAAGCTTAATAAAGTAAAAAAGGCTATGCCTCTTTATAGGGGAAAATGAAGAAAGCAGTAAAAATAACTGTCAAGGGGAACCTTCATGGCTCTTTTTACAGGGATTATATTAGGGAACATGCAGAAAGGCTCGGTCTTAAGGGATTTGTTAGAAATGTAGAAGATGGGGCTGTAGAGGTATTTGTTGAGGGAGATATTGAGGATGTTGATAGGATGTTTGAGCTCTGCAGAAAGGAGAATGCTCCAAAGCACGCTGTAATAAGAGATATACAGATGATTGAGGCTGAATTCCAGGATCTAAAAGAGTTTAAAGTGCTGCATATTTAGAGAAATATAATAAAACAGATTTAGATTATATCAAATTCTTTTTAAGAAGTAGTTTGTAAATATGACTAAAATCCATAAGTTATATGTTAAATGGAATTAATTATACTTAAGATATTAGATTAATTAGACGACTAGAGTGATAATAACCTAATAAAAGGTTTAAATTTCCTTTAGGAAATTTTATTATTGATTATTTAGATTAAATAAGTTTTCTGAATAAAGTTTATAATATCGGTTTATTTAATTAAATTATGAGTAGAGAGGATCAGATAATTGATGCTAGAATTAAGAAGATTGAAGAACTTAGAAAGATGGGAGTTAATCCTTATCCATCTAAACCTACATCTGAGGTAAAGAATTATGCTTCACAGCTTCATGAAAAGTATAAGAAGCTGAAAAATGAGGAGAGGACAAAGGATAGTGTAAGGATTGCTGGAAGACTTATGATTAAGAGAGATCTTGGAAAGATTGCTTTCTGTACACTTCAGGATGGGAGTGGAAGAATACAGATTGTTTTACAAGATGGAAGTACTCCTAGTAAGAAGTTTGAGTTTTTTAAGAAGTATATTGATGCAGGTGATTTTGTGGGCGTTTCTGGAAGTATTATAAGAACAAAAACAGGAGAGCTTTCTGTTTTAGTAAAAGATATTGAAATTCTTACCAAGTCAATAATTCCTCTTCCTGAAAAGTATCATGGACTTGTAGATGAAGAGGAAAAATTCAGAAAGAGGTATCTTGATATTTTAATGAATCCAGAGATAAAAGAGCTTTTTATTAAGAAACAGAAATTCTGGAGCACTATTAGAAATTTTATGTTAGAGCGTGGATTTTTAGAAGTTGAGACTCCTATTTTAGAGAACAGTGCGGGAGGGGCAAGTGCAACTCCGTTTAAGACTCATCACAATGCCCTTAATACTGATGTCTTTTTAAGAATTTCACAGGGAGAGTTATGGCAGAAGAAGCTAATGGTAGCTGGTTATGACAAGACGTTTGAGATTGGAAGACTTTTTAGAAATGAGGGTATGGATATGGAACACTTACAAGATTATACTTCAATGGAATTTTATTGGGCTTATGCTGATTATAGGGATGGAATGAAATTAGTTGAGGAGATGTATAAAAAAGTAGCTAAGGAGGTTTTGGGAACATTAAAATTTGAGACTCATGGTTATAAGGTAGATCTTGGAAAAAAGTGGGAAGTATACGAGTATGATAAGCTTATAAAAAAACATACTGGAATTGCTATCTGGAATTCTACGAGTGGAGAGATAAAAAGAAAGCTAGATGAGTTAAGTGTTGAGTATAATCCCACAGTTGAGAAGTGGAGGCTTGTTGATAATTTATGGAAGTATTGTAGAAAAAAAATAGCTGGGCCTGGATTTTTAGTTGGTCAGCCTGCAGAGATTTCACCGCTGGCAAAGAGAAATCCTAAAGATCCAAGGAAAGTAGAACAATTCCAGGTAATAATTGCTGGAAGTGAGAATGGAAATGGTTATTCTGAGTTGAATGATGCGGTTGATCAGGATGAACGTTTTAAGAAGCAGATGGAGATGAAAAAAGCAGGAGATACAGAAGCACAAGATCATGATAAGGGTTTTGTTGAGGCTCTTAAGTATGGAATGCCTCCAACTTGTGGTTTTGGTGTTTCAGAGAGATTATTTTCTTATTTAGTTGACAGACCAATAAGGGAGTGTGTTATCTTTCCTTTATTGAAGCCTGAAGTTTCTGAAAATGTTGAAGGGAAAGCAGATCAATCTCAGATAGCTGTTGCTGTGGTTAATAGAAGTTTGAAATTGAAACCCTGGGAAGAAATGAATACTATTGCTCATCTTAATGCAGCTTTTGGAGCAAGAGTTGGAAAAAGATTACTTACGGTAGATACTATTAGAACTAAAGATAATAGAAATATTAAGCTCAACATCCAACATGCAATTATGATAAAAGAAGCTAAGTCTAATAAAGAAATTATTAATTTAGCAGAAGAAGCTAAAGAAAAAGGTTTGGAAGTATCAGAGTTTACAAGAGAGATGATTTTAACTACTGATGATAAAAAAGTAATTAATTGGACAAAGGAAAAGAAACATGAGGAGATTGAGTATCTAGGAGTATTAATTTTTGGTAAGAAATCAAGTGTAGAAAATATTACAAAAAATTTTAAGTTATTTGAATAAAAATGCCGAGTCTGATTAAAAAGAATAATATACTTGAAACTGTTAAGCAACTTGATAAGGAGAATAGTGTTGGAAATATAGCTGGAGATGTTGCACCTGCTCTTGAGAGAAAGGTAGAAGAGATAATGAAGGATGCAATAAAGAGAGCAAAGGCGAATGGAAGAAGAACGCTTTATGCAAGAGATCTTTGACTTTAATAAATATTATAAAGCCCTATTTTCTTGGATTTTAGCAATGGAGGCAAGATGAATAAGATATATACAATAGCAATTCTTGGAGTGTTTCTTGTTAGTTTATTTGCTACAGGATTTGTTTTAGCTCAGGAATCTGAAGAAGAGACCTTAGCCGGAGTCAGTGTTACAGATGAGACTCAGGTAAGTGATGATATTTCTGGTATTGACGATCTAACTCCAGAAAATGCAAGTGGAATGACTAGTGTTACTCTAGTTACCAGGGCGTATGGATGGGCTGTTAATTCTGAAAATACAATGGCAGAGCCTGTATCAGGCCACTGGGTCAGCAGAAGAATAGTTGATATAACTCCTGAAAGAATAAGACAGGTAAATGAAGAAAATAGAGGAAATCCTGAAAGAGTTAGAGCTCAGCTTGAAAAAGAGACTCAGGGAAAAATAAGAGATTTGTCTCTTGGAATTTTAAATATAGGTGTTGGAGATAA
This sequence comes from Candidatus Aenigmatarchaeum sp., assembly GCA_020724205.1. Classification (GTDB taxonomy): domain Archaea; phylum Nanobdellota; class Nanobdellia; order Pacearchaeales; family GW2011-AR1; genus JACPLR01. The sequence goes on from DYHK01000019.1 coordinate 6,728, forward strand.
AAAAGAAGTTTACAGGCTTGTTAAGAAAGATTTTGTAAATGATAGTGTTTCTTTCTACCTAGTTCCTATAAGAACAAGATCTTCTGATTTGAAAAATGAGTCTAGTATAGCAGACTTAAGCTCTGGAACTTTAGACTTAAATTCTAAGCACTATCCTGATATGACTTTAAGACAGGGAACCTTGAAGTTAGATGAAGGAAAGTTTACTGGTACTTGGGAGGTTGACCTTGGAAGTAAGGCTCAGACCTTAAGCAATGCAGAAAAGCCTGGAAACAGAGAAGGATTCTTCAAGAGATTTGTTGAGAGATTCAAGGGAAATAGAGTAGGATCAACAAATTAAAATAATTTATTTTTATTTTTATTATTTTTTAATTAAATGAAGCTAAAATCCAGAGGTTATGTGATAGCTGTAAATTAATTAATATACGCTCAGAAATTAATATAAATGTTTAAATTTCTTTTAGGAAATTTTATTATTGACTATTTACATTAATAATCAGATTTATAAAAGTAGAATTCTAAATATTATTATGTTTAATCATCTTAAACAGCTTAAAAGAGGACACATTATACTTGGTGTATTAAATGCAATTTATATTATAGCATTTGCGTGGTATTATATTGGTATTAAAAACTATGAATTTTTATGGTATGTAGCTGTTCTCGTATTCTTTTTCCTTTTGATATTTTTAACCTTGCATAGAAGCAAGTTTGATTATACAATTTTAATTGGCTTGTCTATATGGGGATTTCTTCATATGGCTGGAGGAGGAATAATTGTTAATGGAAATGTTCTTTACGCATATCATATAATTGATATTTTTGAGAGGGGAGATATTTACATACTAAAGTTTGATCAGTTTGTACACGCTTTTGGATTTTTTGTTGCAACACTAGTAGGTTATAGTTTATTGAAACCTTACTTAAATAAAGATACAAATTACAAGGTAGTTTACTTTCTATTAATTTGTGTTGGTATGGGCCTTGGGGCTTTGAATGAGATTGTTGAGTTCATTGCAGTTGTTGTTTTTCCTTCAACAGGAGTTGGAGGTTATTACAATACAGGATTAGATCTAGTAGCTAATATGCTTGGAAGTATTATTGCTGTTATTTTCATTCATTTCAAAAGAAGAACAAAAATGGAGGTGAAGAAATGAAAAGTAAAAAGTTTCCGATATTTGCAGTAATTCTTTTAGTTCTTGGAGTTATATGGCTGTTAAGCGAGCTTAATGTGCTGACTGTGAACATTCCATGGATTCCAGTGATACTTATAATTGTTGCAATAGGATTAATTGCTAATAGGTATCTGGGATAATTGAAGTTTAATTCAGTTATTTATTTAAATTAGATTCTATTTGGAATTTTATGAAAAAAGAGAGTGGGAGTGTAAGTAATATTTTGAGAGATAAGATTTCTGAAACTATTAAAAATAAGAATGGAGAGTTAGAGTTAAGATATAAGCCTGAATTTAATGAAAAGGGAGAGATTATACTTAAGGAAAAAAGTAAAATTAGAAGCGGTAAGCTTGCAAGGGCTGCTGGAGCTAGATTTGAACTGAGGGTTAGAAAGGAGTGGGAGGATAAGGGATTTATTCTTGATAAGTGGACAAATAATGTTGATTTAGAGGCTGGAAGGGTAACTCCTGCTAAGAGAAAGTATAACCCTTTCAGAAAGGCGTTAGTTATAGGGACTGGTTTTCCTGATTTTATTGCTGTAAAGCCATTGAATAATGGGCTTCACGAGGTAATTGGTATAGAAGTAAAGATGAATGGGTTGCTTTCTAAGGAAGAAAAGGAAAAGGCTAGATGGTATTTAGAAAATAATGTTTTCAGCAAGATTTTAGTTGCAAAGAAGAGTGAGGTAAGAGGAGAGGTAGAACACATTGATTTTTCTGAGAAGTGGGGAGAAAAAAGTAAGTAAGACTAGTCATATGAAGAAAAATAATATAAATAATCAATAAAGATTTTTCATGTGGGAAAAATCTCACACTTAAAGTAGGTTAAATTATCTTCTAACTAATTACTAGCTAACATATAACTTCTGGATTTTAGCATTATTTACTTAGTTTAAACTGATTACTCTATTAATTTTTAATATAAAAATTAATAAATAAAGGCCTCTTGTAAAAGTTATGACAATGAAAGAGGCTGAATTCTATAAGAAACTTAATGATAAAAAGGTACATTGTACCTTATGTCCGCACTCGTGTATAATTGAAAATGGTGAGACTGGAATTTGTAAGGTAAGAATGAATGTGAATGGAAAATTAAAAAATTTACTTTATAATAACCCTAAAAAATTTTATCTCAGAAAGATTGAAGATTTTAGTGTTTATCATGTTAAGCCGTGGAGTTACTTCCTTGGGTTAGATGTATCTGGAACAAATCTTGTTTTAAAGAATGATGACCTTTACAATCCTGAAGAAGATGAGACAATAAGCTTACCTTCAGCAAAAGTTTATTCAGAGGCAGAGAAAAAGAAGGCTACAGGAATTATATTAAATGAGGATGAGCCCTTGATTAATTATGAGTATATTAAGGAGGTTTTAAAAAAAAGTGATAAGATCAATTTGTTAAGAACCTATGGGTATGTTGAAGAAGAGCCTTTATTAGAGCTAATACCATATCTAAAAGGAGTTGTGATTGATATAAAGTCTATGACTCCTGACTTCTATGAGAATTTTTATTCTGCTGATTTAGATGATATACTTAGTAATTTAAAATTACTAAAAAGACATAATATATGGATTGAAGTCTTTTTTGAGATCCTTCCAAATATGGATGAGTCTGTTTATGATGTTAGAAAACTTACAGCCTGGATCCTTAACAACTTAGGGGCTGAAACCCCTCTTCATATTTATGCTAAAGATAATACTAAGATACAGGATACTCTAAAGAAGATGAGAAAGACATCAATGGATGCTGGAATGTATTATGTTTACCTTGATCTGCCTAATTTTGATGAGGGAAGAAGCACTTTCTGCCCAAACTGCAAGAAGATAGTTATAGAAAGAAAATCAGGAGCAATAATTAACTCTCTTTTAGATGGAAGGTGTAAATGCAACAGAGAAATAGAGGGTATTTGGTAATAGGTATTTTAGTAGTAGCATTAATAATAAATAGTATTTTTTTAATTAATCTAACAAATCAAGAAACACAAGATATAAATATGCCTCAAAATAATGATATTTTGTTCAAATCAGATAATTATAAGACAGTTGAGATGAGTGCTATAGGGTTTTTACTTTTCTCAGCTATACTAATATTATTTGAGTTTTTAAGAAAAAATGACTCAGACAATAACAGCCACATTCATTCTTGAAATATTAGGCAGGCCTCCTGAACATATTATTAGTGCTCTAAACCAACTCGTTGATAGGATTGGACAGGAAAAGGGAGTAAAAATTATTAATAAAAAGGTTCATGAGCCTAAAAATTTAAAGGATTCTCAGGATTTATTCACTAGTTTTGCCGAGGTAGAGGCAGAATTTGAAGATTTAGGTTCTATGTTTGTAGTTGCTTTCAATTACATGCCTTCTAACTTTGAGATTATAAAACCTGAAGATTTTCACATGAAGAATAATGATTTCTCTGGAATTATAACTGCAATTCTACTAAGACTCCATAGGTATGATGAGGTTGCTAAGAAGATAACAATGGACAAGCAGATTCTTGAGAATAAGATCCGAGAGATACTTAGAGATTTTCCAGAGGTTGAGAAAAAACTTAGGGAAAGAGTGGAAGAGCAAAAGAAAGAGATTGAGAAGAAAAAGAAGAAAGAAAGTAAGAAGAATTCTTAAAGTATATACTAAAGTATAGAAAAGAATAAATATAAGTTGGTATTTATTACCTAATTTTTCAGAAAAAATTCAAATAAAATGAAAATAAAAAAAGGATTAACAGGTATTTTGGCTTCAGGTTTATTTTTAGGTTCGTCTCTAGTTGGATGTGAAACAGTTCACGAATTAGATGCAAATATCATGAAAGGGCTTGGAGTTTCAAAAGATTATCATGAAGATGGGAGCATTATTGGAGTTCCAACTAGTGAGAATAAGATACAATTCTTCAAAAAAGAGGAAAAGAGCAATTATGTAAATAGTCTATTTTTTTCTAGTGGAAATATTAATGGGTCTGAAAGAAGTGAAATTAAAGTTGGTGCGGGTAAAGAGTATATAGTTGGAGATAATATTTCTTTATTTTATCCTGTGCCTCTTAACTGTGAGGAGGTAAATGCTCAGATATATGTTCTTGGAGAAAGAAGAAGAGCAGAAGTTGCAAGATTATGGTGGAAAATAATGCCTAGAGACAAAACAGTAAATATTAACTTTCAACCATCTATTCCAGGAAGAATTTTAGTAGAATATTTGGGTTTTAATGGA
>DYHK01000119.1:0-212 GCA_020724205.1 Candidatus Aenigmatarchaeum sp.
AATTGCCTTCATAACTCCAATTTCTTTAGTCCTCTCCAATACAGAAGTATACATTGTATTAGTTATACCAATACTTCCTACAATTAAAGAAATGGCTGCAACAGCAATTAAAAATCCTGTAATAATATTAAGAATAACTCCAAAACTCTCTAATAATTCTTCAGGAGTCTGTACAGAAAAATCCTTTGTTCTCTCGTCAACATCTCTAAATC
>DYHK01000119.1:222-1505 GCA_020724205.1 Candidatus Aenigmatarchaeum sp.
ATCTCATTAACTCCTTTTCAGTTCTTTCAGCCACTTGGTTAATTTCTTCTCCACTAGCCACCTGAACAACTATATTATCCACTCTGTTTGTATTATTAAATAACTCTCTGAAGTCATCTATCAACATATAGATATTCTGATCATCTCCAGGATTTCCGATAGGAGCAATAATTGCTTTAACTCTAAACTCTTTACCATTAACTATTACATTATCGCCAGAAGTGATAGGTTTAGAGAATACATAATTGTATTTATAATAACTTCCAAGCATAATTTCTCCAGTATCACTCGAAGTAATCATTCTTCCCTCATCAGTCTTAAAAGCCCCAGTTTCGATATATAAATCAAAGCCCTCAGCAGGAATACCTGCAACTAACTTATATCTAGTTTCATCATTAAATTTAATCTCTCCATTCCCTCCTACAAAATAAGTAACTGCCTTTACTCCTCTAATCTTTTCAATTGCTTTAACGTCTTCTTCAGTTAATTTTGCTCCTGCTTCAGAGCCTGGAGGTCCAAACTGTCCAGAAGGTTGTATAAAGAATTTATCACTTCCAAATAACCTAAACTGTTCTTCAACAGCTCCTCTTAGCCCAACTGATAAGCTAATTAAAACAAAAATAGTTGCTACAGCAATTATAATTCCGATCATTGTCAGCCAGCTTCTCAGTCTTCTCTTTCTTAGATTTCTAACAGCTAAAATAAAATAATCTTTTATCATTTTCTCAAAAAACCTCCTCTAATTTAATACATATTGACCTCATCCATTTTCTCGGGAAAACTCCACCTACTGCCCTGCCTACTTTTAATTCACTAATTTTTGATAGTCCAACATATACTTCATATTCTTTTTCTTCATCAAAATCTCTTAATTCTCTTTCATTCGGAAAATTACTATTACATAAATTAATTTTTAATATTCTATATTCATATGGAGTACTTATCGGTGTTTTTATAATACTTCCAATTATCTGCCCTCTTTTTTCTAATAATTCTAATTCTTCATTTGAAATATTTACTATAGCCTGAAGATAACTATCTATATAACCATCCATTTTATTTTCTCAATGCCTCCACAGGTTTCAACTTACTAGCTTGTAAAGCAGGAAGTATTCCAGATGCAACTCCAATAAGAAATGAAAAAGCTACAGAAAAAAATAATAAAGGCAAAGATAAATTTACTTGAAGATCAATACCTCCTAAAAATTGACCTGCTATATTACTAACAGAAAAAGCTAAACCTAAACCAATTAGAGCTCCTATAATCCCTCCAACCAAACCTA
>DYHK01000020.1 GCA_020724205.1 Candidatus Aenigmatarchaeum sp.
TGTAAGAGTGAGCAATTATTACATCTGGTTTATATTCTATAATAGCTTTTTTTAATGGAGAACTAAATAGCTTTAGACTTAATGGATTCCATAACATATAGCTTTCTCCTCCTAATTTCCAGGCTGGAAATCTCTTGATTTTAATGTGATTAACTATTTCTTCTGATGGAGCTATTGAATTTTGGCCCTTTACCTTATTTGTAGAGAAAATAGTAACTTCATGTCTCAATCTCTTGAATTCAAGACTTTCCTGAAAGACTCTTGTAAAAACTCCACAAGCTCCTGATGAAAAGGTACATATTTCAAGTATTTTCATAAAATTTTAAATTAAATAACATATTTAAATTAATTTATTTTAAAAATGATATGAATGTATCAATAATTATTCCTGTCTTCAATCCTGATAAAGTTATTTTAAAAAAAATACTTAAGACTTTAAAAAACCAAGATTTTAATGATAAAATTGAAATAATGACTATAAACAAAGGTCTTGGTCTAGCTGCATCATTAAATTACGGAATTAAAAGAGCAAGATACCCTATAGTTATGAGTCTGCACCAAGACTGCATTCCTTCAGATAATTCTTGGTTGACTAAACTAATTTCTCCTTTAAAGGATAAAAGATTTATTGCAAGTGTCTCAAAAGTTAGATTAGAAAGGAGTTTTTGGGAGAGTTTTGATATCTTTGCAAGAGCTTTAACTATAAAAGAAGTTGGAGAAATAACTCCTGCAATGGACGAAAAGGGATGTGCTTACAGAAAAAAATCTCTTGAACAAGTAGGATATTTTGATGAGACTAATTATAGAACGGGAGGAGAAGACTTAGATATGTATTTAAAACTTAAAACGGTTGGAGATATTGCCTATCCTAATGCTTCTGTTAACCATATGCATTACACTACTTTAAACAAGAGATTAAAAAAGATAAGTCAAAATGCTAATAGTTATGGAGTATTGATAAGACTTGGAAAAATTAGTTTTAAAGATGGTTGGAAAGGAATAATACTATCTCTCCCTTTAATTGGTTTAGGAGGGATTTTTCTAAATTACAGATTTGGTGTGGCTAATTATCTTATTTTTCCCTATATTCTTATTTCTCCTTTTTATCACTTCTTTTATCTTTATGGATTTTGGAAAGGTTTTTTAATAGGTAAACAGACAATTTAATATAATGATTATTTCTGTAATTATCCCTGCATATAATGAAGAAAAAGATATAGGAGAGTGTATAAAAAGTCTTAAGAAACAAACTCTGAAAAATCTAGAAATTATCGTCATTGATGATGGCTCTACAGACAAAACACGAGAGGTTGTTAATGAATTTAAAGAGGTTAAATTGATATTAAATAATCATTCCGGACCAGGAACTGCTAGAAATGATGGGGCTAAAATAGCTAAAGGAGATTTTCTTATTTTTGTAGACTCAGATATGACTTTCGAAAAAAATTATGTAAAGAATCTTATAAAACCTATGCTAAATAACGAGAAAATAATTGGAACTACACATGACAACGAAATTGTAAAAAATACTGAGAACATATGGAGTAAATGTTGGGGAAAAGTTAGAGTAGATAAAAAAGGTGCGAAGGATGTTAAAATATTCAGAGCTATAAGAAAAGAAAAGTTTCTGGAATTAGGAGGATTTGATTCCAAGTACGGTTATGCTGATGACCAGACTTTTTGGTTCAAATATAAATTAAAACCAACTGTTGCTGAAAATACTTTATGTTTTCACAAAAACCCTGAAAATTTGAAAGAAGTATATAGGCAAAGCAAGTGGATCGGAGCTTCAATTGATAAATTTGATTTACCTTTTATAAAATATTTTGTTCCTCTACTAATGTATTTAATTTCTCCTATAACTATAATATTAATTAGTGTGAAAAAATGTTATAATAATAGAAATTTTAATATATTTTTCTGGATGATAATCTTTATAACTGTAAGGTATTTTGGAACTACAAGTGGATTAATAAGAAAATTTTATTTTAAAAAAAATTTTAGGTAATTAAAATGAATGAGAAAAGACTAAAAAGTGATAAATTAAGGTTCAGGTATATTAACCAATATTTAAAGGGAAAGTATATATTAGATATAGGGTCAAGTGAGGGGAATGTTCACAAGCTGCTTAAAGAATCTAATCCTGATAAGAAATTCTTTACTTTAGATACTAGTGGAGAATCTGACTATAGGGTTAATTTAGATAATCCTAAAAAAATAAAAAAGAAATTTGATACCATAATTGCTGGTGAAATTATAGAGCACCTAGAATCTTCAATAACATTTATAAGGTATTGCAAATCTCTTCTTAAAAAAGATGGTAGAATAATACTCACTACTCCTAATGCAATAGGACTACAATATTTAAGAGATCCTTCATGGTGTGTCTATTATTCAGATTACAGAGGGCACACACAGGCTTTTACTATAGAGATGTTAAAGAGAATTTTCAAGGATGAAAAGTTTACAATTACTAAAACACAATATATTAATGCTTTTTGGATTAATAATCCTTTAGAATACCTTTCATTTTTAATCAAGCGTTTGCGACCTGATCTCTTAATAGTTGCTGACAATAATAATTAATCTTTTGGTTTTTTTAGACTTATAAACGTGGGTCCATTTATTTCTGAAGCTTTAATAAATGCTTCTTTGGCATCTAATGTTGATTTTGGGAAGAAAGAAGTTATATTGGTAAAGTGCTTCATTATTTCCTCTTTTCCTGCTAGTTCATCATGAGTTGGACCCATGTTAGGATAGTCTGCATAACCTACTAATTTGACATTAGCTTTTTGTTGATTTATATCTATCTTAATTTGCTCAAATGGACGATCTGTAAGGAATGGAGTAATTGTATAAACATAAGGCTTAAGTCCTTGTAAAGCCATTCCAGAAGCAGCACTAATCATGCTTTGTTCACAAAGTCCAAAATTAAAAAATCTTTCTGGAAATTTTTTCATAAATTCATCAAATATACCAAATCCTATATCTCCTACAATAAGAACAACTTTATCATCTTTTCCTGCTAATTCAGTTATAAACTCTCCAAATTCTTTTCTCATTTTAATTCCTCCATTGCTTTATTGAACTCTTCTTCATTAGGAATCATCGTATGCCATCCTGAATGGTTTTCCATAAAACTCACTCCTTTTCCTTTAATAGTATTAGTTACTATAACTCTTGGCATTGATTTATGATCTTCCCTTAAAGCCTCATTAATCTCTTTAAAAGAATGTCCATTTATAACAGAAACTTTTGCTCCAAATGCCTTAAATTTTTCTTCTATATTCCCTAAAGAGAGAATATCACTTACTTTACCAAGAGTTTGTAAGTTATTATGATCTAGTATTATTTTTAAATTATCAAGTTTATGATGAGCTGCTAAGAGTAATGATTCCCATGTTGTCCCTTCTTGACATTCTCCATCGCTTATAATTATATATACATTCCCCGGTTCTTTTTTTATCTTTTTTGCTAGAGCTATTCCGACACCTATAGGTAACCCGTGCCCAAGACTTCCCGTAGTACAGTTAACTCCATTCTCTAAGTCTATTTCTGGATGACCTGCAAGTTTTGGGCTATATCCTTTTTCCTTAAGTAAGTGATAAAGAGGAAGCCAAGCATGTCCCTTGCTTAGTATAAATACATCATCATGCATTAAAAATAAGTCATGTATTGTAAGAATAGATTCAATTATTGAGAAAGCTCCTCCTATATGGCCTTCTTTTCTTTGTACGGCTGTTTTAATTACCTCTCTTCTTATATTTTTAGCTCTTTCTTTTAGCTCTGCTTCAATTTGATCGAAATCACTCATTTTTCCTCTTAAGTGATTTTCTATTAATTAACTCTCTATATAAATATTTTTGTAGTCTACTTATAGAGTTAAAAATAAGATACTAGCAATATAGAAATAATTAAAAAGCGAATTTGTGATAGAGAAGTCATACAAAATGATTTCAGATATTATTAAAGAGGATGTTATAAAGGAGATTATCCCTGAATTCCGAGAAGAATTACTTAAATTATCTGGTAAGAATATTTTAATTACGGGAGGCAATGGTCTAATTGCTAGTTATATTATTGACACTATAAACTTAATAAATAATGAACTAGAAATACCAATAAAAGTTTATATAATAAACAAAAACCCAAATAATGAAAATTCTAGGTTATCTCATCTAATTAATAATTCTAACTTCAATTTTATATCAGCTGATGTTGGAAAGAATTTTAAGGTTCCTGAAGGAATAAATATAATAATTCATGCAGCATCAAGAGCTAATCCCAAATCCTTCCTGGAAGATCCAATAGATACTATTGATGCGAATGTGAATGGAGTAAGGATTTTGCTAGAATATGCAAAAGATAATAAAGTTGAAGAATTTATTTTTTTCAGTACTAATGAAGTATATGGAAATCCTTTAGAAGAGTTTATTCCTACTCCTGAAAGCTATACGGGAAATATTGATCCTTTAGATGAGAGAGCGTGTTATGCTGAAAGTAAGAGATTTTCAGAAACTTTATGTATGACTTTTTTCAGAAAATATGGAGTACCTGTTAAAATTCTTAGAATTTTACTAGCCTATGGGCCAGGCATGAGGCATGATGGAAAGGTAGTAACTGACTTCTTTGTAAAATTAAGAAAGGATGGAAAAATTAATTTCGGAGATAAGGGGGACTCTAAAAGATCTTTTTGTTATATATCAGATATGACTCGGGCTATCTTTTATGTTATGTTTAATGGTAAATCTGGAGAAGCTTACAATTTAGGTAATGATACAGAAAATATAACAATTAGGTCGTTAGCAGAAAATATTGGAAGGGCGTTAGGCAAGGATTATACAATAGAAGTAAATGAAAATTTTGAAAGCAAAAAAATTTTCGGCGTTAATAATAGACACCCTGATATTTCTAAGATTAAAAATATTGGATTTTCTCCCAAGATATCTTTATCTGAAGGGTTATTAAGATTAAAAAAACATTATGAAGAGGTAGGTTATCCTGAATAAAATGAGAGATTTACTAGGAAAGAATTATGATAAATTTAAGAAAAGTGAGTTATATCAAGATTTGAAAAAAATAAGAGTTATAAGAAAGCTTAAATTAATCATATTTAAGATTCTATGGAGGATGTTTCCTGCAAAATATAAACTCCATGATGATCCAGTACTCCAAAAAGTTTTTGTCCTGCTTGGAAAGGAAATTAAAGCTAGCTCTATTGTTGAAACTGGCACTTTTATGGGATATAGTACTAGTTTTATGGCAGATAATTTTCCACACAAACCAATATTTACCTCTGAAATAAATCCTATAAATTACAAAAAGGCAGTAAAAAATCTAAGCAAATACAAAAATGTTAAAGTATTTCTAGGTACTTCTCCGAAATTTTTAATAGACCTTATAAATAACAACTCTATTGGAGATACTCCTTTGTTTTTTTTAGATGCTCATTGGTTAAATGATTGGCCACTTGAAGAAGAAATAGAAATAATAACAAGAAAGGTAAAAAGATCAGTTATATTAATTGATGACTTCAAAATTCCCAATAGAAACAATTTTTATTATGATAAATATGGTAAAAAAGAGTGTAACTTTGAATTAATTAAACCGAAAATGAATAAGAAGGCTACATATAATCTCTTGATTCCTAATTATGGTGAAGAGATTTATAATGGAAAAAGTCACCCCTTAATGTCTGGATACCCTATAATCTTTGTAAATATGAAAAAGGAATTTGAAGAGTTTAAAAAAATAGATTTTGTCAAAAAGTATTTTGTAGATTCGACATTACTGCTTAAATAACTAAGCTACTTATAAAATTACTCTTTAAATGCATTATTATCATAAACTACTTCTGTATAATCTTTATAAGAATTTCTTGGGTTTCCTAAAGGTTCTGCTGTTGCACCAGGTACCAAACATGGAAATCCTTCTCTATCATTAAACAAATATTTAAAAATTAGTGCTGAAGTGTGTGCAAGCTGATCCTCTCCTTTCTTAAGATTGTTTAAGTTAGTAACTCCAAAATTTCCCTCAGTTACCAATTTTTTATTACATTTGATTGCCTTTTCTACTACTTCTATAGATGATTCAGGAATCTTTGACTGAAAAACACTATAAATAAATTTGTGTGCAGGTCTTCCACCTTCTACTTGAGGGGCATTAATATATAAATCAATTACCGGACGTAGATTAGATAATATATTATTTTGTAAACTTAAAATATCTAGGGGATTAACCCATTCTTCACTTTGTGAATAATTTGGATCAATTTCTTCTTTAATTTCCCTAGTTAATGTTTCTAGTGGTTCAAACCCTTGCTCTCTTTCGATAATTGTTGGATTTCCTCCAAATGGATTAAAAGAATTTCTATATAATACAAAAGGGTAAGTAGAATCATATCTAGCCATAAATAATTTTCCTGATTCTGATGAAGTTATTACTACAACTGGAGAGTGATATCTTGCATCTATTTTGCTCATGAAATTTAAGCGGGCCATAATATATAAATATTATTGCTATTAAGGATTATGAAAAAACCTAGTAGGTCACTTATTTAATTAATATATAAAAATTATTTATTTTTTATATAATCTTTAAGAACTTGTTTTTTTCTTAAAAATCTCTTTATCAAGTACTTAGCTATCACAGGATTAAACATTGCTGAGTATATTATTAAAAGATAAATATAATAATTTGAGAATAGTTTTTTTCTGTTCTTTAATTCTCTTATTTTGATGTCTAATTTATGGATAAATATTTTTTCAAATGAGTCGTAGTCTGAATTTATAATTTTTCTGATATTAACGAGAGGTATTGATACAAATACACAATTTTTTTCATTAATAAAATTAAAATTATTTAAGTTATACATCTTCTTAAACATATCAAGGTTATTAATAAAAAATTCTTTTTTAACTACTATCTGACTAGGATGTAATATACTTGATAATTTTTCTAAAGGTAGTGTATTAACTGCAAATCTTGATTGGACTGAAGCTATTTCTCCGAGAATATTATTATAGATATTATAATCACAGCAACTTATTTCCTTTCCTGACTTTTGTAAAGAGTATATTTGAAAATAATCTTTTTCTTTATTATTTTCTACATTTTTAAATATAAAACCTACATAATTTATATTTTCTAAGACTTTTAGTAATTTTTCTTTATCTAGTTGTATTTTTTCCTTATCAAGATAAAAAACCTTATCATTAATTTTAGGCAATTCTTTTTCTGATCTATTCTTTCTTTCTAATTCCTCTATTTTAGAAAATATTCTTTTAAATTCATTTTCTTGAGAGTAAAGATTAACAACTTTCTTATATGCTCTATTAGCAATTTTTTCCCTTTCCTTTTCATTCTTTAAGTAATAGTTAACCTTATCCAAAAGGTCTTTATTATTCTTGAACATTACAATTTCTTCTTTATTTTTTAGAAAATCTAAATACCCTACAAAATACTCACTAAGTAAAAATGATTTACAGGCACATATCTCAAAAACTCTTGCCTTAAAACTTGGAATATCAAGGTAATTTTTTGTGAAACTTAAGTTTATTCTTGATTCATTAATAACTTTCACTAAATCTTCTTTTGATAATTTCCCACAATAATTCTCTTTGATTTCTGGATAGTGCTCCCATCCTGCTCCATATATGTGTATCTTAATTCCCTTACTTATCAAAAATTTTATTAAATCAACCCTATCTCTCTTAGGAGTTCCAATAAAGCTTACATCATATTTCTTCTTTAACTTCAAATACTTAAAGTCTCTCAAATTTACTCCACAAGAGAAAAATACATTACTTATACCTTCTTTTGCATAATTAGTAAAATATAATTTATGGCTTGCTAAAGGATAGTCTATAAAAAGAGAGTAGTATCTGGAAAAATTTTCAAATAAGGTATCGTCATCTCCAAAAAAATTAATAATTTTTGTTTTAGGACTTACTTTTTTTATTTTTTTAAGAGTGTCAAGTGAGAATTCATCATATATGAGCCATAAGAAAATAAAATCTGGTTTTTCTTTATCAACTATATCTAAGAACATTTCATTCATCCTATTCTTACCATATTTATATAGAGTGTCTTGTGGATCAAAAATGACAACTTCCTTAAAGATGGCCTTAAGAGGATTATACCATGTTTGGTATGCAAAGTAATTTTTGTTACTGCAAGACCAGGCTGCAAAGAGCATTTTCTTTTTATTTATAAGTTTTTCTTCCATTTCCACTTAGAATACTAAAATACAACATTAAAAAGGTTTATTGTACTATAAAGAGAGGTAAAATAGACCATTTATAAGCTATTTCAGAGAAGATAAATATTTATAAAATAGTTTATAAATCCTATAAAATAACTGTCTTACTAATATGATAAAAATATACTCTAGATCAAATCCAGGAGTTTTACTTCATGTAGTAAATAGAATTGAACATATAAAGCCTGAAAGACAGGACATCTCTCATGAAGGAGAATTTCTACAAGTTAGTTTTTTTGGAGGAGATTCAGGAAAAACTTTCAGACCTCATGCGCATGTAGAAAATATCAGACAGTCAAATCTTACTCAAGAATCTTGGGTTGTTGTAAAGGGAAAGGTAGAAGCTACATATTATGATTTGGATGATAGAATAATTACTAAAATGATTTTAAAAACGGGAGATTGCACAGTAACTTTCAGAGGAGGCCATAATTATAAATTTTTAGAGGATGGAAGCATCATTTACGAATATAAATTAGGTCCATATAAAGGTCAGGAAAAGGATAAGAGATTTTTAGACTAATTCTTAAAATTCTATTGACATGAATCCATTTGGATTTTCTGGCCTTTTTACAAAACCAAACCTCTGATAAAACCTAACTGAAGCCTCACTTGGACAGACTCCTAAAAGATATCCTCTCTTATTTTTAACATGAGATAAAATTATATCCATCATCGCGTTTCCAACACCTTTTCCTTGATACTCTGGGAGAACTATCGTATCTTGAATATAACCATACATAGACCTATCTCCTGATATTCTTATCATTCCAATTATATTACTATCATCCCAAGCAGTAACGCAGTAAGGAGATGAATCTAAAGAAGCTATAGCTCTTTCATCAGAGATTCCTTTTTCTTCTAAATTCCAGTCAGCTGAATTTCTAAGAAAAATATATTCATCAATAGTTGGTTTCTGATTTTTGTATCTTATCATTTTAATAATTATAAAATCATATTATTAATTCTATTTTTAAATTTATGTATATAGAAAATATTATATATTATAAAATTCTAATATCTTATCACAAACTATCTTTATATCTTCGTCAGAGATATTAGGCCCATTCGGAAGCCAGATGGCATCATTTGATATTTTTGTTGCAATAGGAAAATCTAGATCTGAACCGTTATAAGCATAAGGAGGATTAAGATGAACAGCTGGCCAACAGGCTCTTGGAAAAATATTATTTTTATTTAAATGACTAATTAATTCTCCTCTTTTTTCTGCTAATACATCAACCCATAAAGGGATCTCTCCTTCTTTACATTCTGGAAACTTTACTTCTTTTATATCACTTAATAATTTCTCATATAGATCTTTTTGTTTAATTAATAATCTTTTCTTGTTTTCTAATTTTCTAAATTGACTTAAAGCAAGGGCAGCAGATAAATCATTAAACTTTAAATTATATCCTTCTATGTTATGGATAAATTCCTTGTTATTTAGCCTTCCAAAATCCCTTAAACGTCTTATTAATTCATAATAATCCTTATTGTCAGTTACTATAATTCCTCCTTGACCGCAAGTTATTATCTTATTAGATTGTAGTGAGAAGCACCCTAATTGCCCGATTGTTCCTAAATACTGGCCTTTTTCATTTTTTGATCCTAATGCTCCTGCGGCATCTTCAATTACTGAAAGATTATGTTTTTTAGCTATTTCCATTACCCTATCCATATCTGAAGACCTCCCAAGAGTATGGACAGGTATGATTGATGTTGTTTTTTCTGATATTTTTCCCTCTATTTTATTAACATCTATCGTAAAATTAGATTTGTTTGAATCAACAAGAATCGGTTTACCTCCTGCCCATCCTACAGAAGTTGCTGTTGCAATCATAGTTAAATCCGGAATTATTACTTCAAACTCTTTTACTTCTTTTAATATTGCATCAGCCTTAACAGCTAAGAATAGGGCAGAAGTTGCGCTCGTAGTTATTATTATGTATTTTTTATTGAGTAATTTTTTAATTTCTTCTTCTAATTCTCTAGTCTTAGGTCCTTCATTTACATATGCAGATTCTAAAACTTTTTTCACTTCACTAATGTCTTCTTCATCAAAAACAGGTTCAAACCAATTTATTCTTTTCATTTTACTAAGAATTTCTTTTAACCATTAATTCTCTAGCTTTTTCAATATAATAGCTGTCATCTCTCTGGACACCTGGCTCTATAGGAATAATTCCTTTTGATTCTAACACTTCCTTAAGATCTGAAGCCAACATCATCTCGACAAGTTTAGTAAATTTTATTTTAGGTTCCCAATTAAGAACTTTTTTAGCTTTAGTAGAATCACCTAAAAGTGCTGGTACTTCTGCAGGCCTATGATATCTGTCTGAAGTTTCAACAAAATCTTCATAATTCTTTCCTAGAAGTGAAAATGCTTCTTTTAAAAAATCTCTTACTGTATGAGTCTCTTCAGTTGCAATAACAAAATCATCTGGATGTTCTTGTTGGAGTATTGCCCACATAGCTTCTACATATTCTCCTGAAAATCCCCAGTCTCTTTTTGCATCAAGATTACCTAAAGTAATTTTATCTCTTT
>DYHK01000120.1 GCA_020724205.1 Candidatus Aenigmatarchaeum sp.
GTATCCTGCCATGACACCTCACATGGTTTTCCACAGGCAAGACATTTTTCTTCATAGAGTCCATCATAGGTTGAGAAGCCAAATGGATCAAAATCTGCATTGCAACAAACACTTAATAAATCTCCTGTTTTCTCCTTCCTCTTATACTCCTTCTTTGGTGAGGGTTTCTTCTTTCCTTTTGATGAGGTCATAGGGTTATGAAATGACTATTAATTCCCTTTGATAACCAATAACATTTTTTGTGCTTGTGATTACATTTATAATCTGTGTACTCTTTATTAGTAGAAGGATCAAATAATATGAATATACATTGTTTGAATATCCTGAGTAGTGTTATTATTTTTATATACATACACTTTATCATAATATATTACTTTTATGATTGTCAAGCGATATTTCATCAGCTATCTAAGTTAGCTGAGGGCATATCACCTAAAGAGCGATAGGACAATAAAAAAGCCTTTTAGAAAATAATATCCGGATATAAATCCCAATGTAGAAAACACTATAAATAAGCTTAATGATATTAATTCTCCTTCTCTGTTTATATTTTCCATATTAATATAGTAATGATTTTGATCTTATCTTATTTTTTCTATTCTCCTCAAGCATCATCTCAATACGAATTATGTACTGATATTTATTTTCAGAACTTAGATTTCTGAAATTTCTTTTCAATACTCCATAATCGTATTTAAATTCGCGAGCAAATTTAGATATTAGCTTGTATGTTTTTTTTGATATTCTCATATTACATAAGAGATAGATATAAATTAAGAACTTTAAGGTCGCTTAATATAACTTTTTTCTCTTCCTTAAGTCCATCTATTTCCTTTTTCCCTAAGTTCCATCCATCCTTTTTTTTAAGTTTTGGATCTGTTGCATTTTCTTTTTCTGCTTCAGGAATAATTACATCAAGTGCTTTAAGTCTTAAGGATTTCTTATATATAGAATCTGCAATATTTTTCATATTCTCTTGCTTTATCTCAACATTCATACTTTTTGTTTTATCTGTCATTACTGTTTCACCTCCTCTTCCATAAATAAAAATCTAAAAATATCATAACACAAAGGACACAATATAATCATAACTGCAGGCTTTTTATTCTTTGTAATAGACATACCTATCTCTTTTCCTTTATTTATTTTGTCATCACATCTTTTACATTTCATAATTAATTGACGATATCCATCTTTAGGAAACTTATAAAAACATAGCACAGTATAAAGGGTAAGAATGCCAAAATCAGAGAATCAAGCTTGCTAATCATATGATAAATTCAAGCATATAGTAACGATCATATATTACCCTATTCCGAAGAAACGTCCGCCCATACATAAACTCAAATCTTTTTGTTTTGAATGGAATTACTCTTAATATATTAAAAAGAGTATAAGCTAATATATAAGAAGAAAATCTGAACTTCATATGTCGAGATTCATAAATTTATAACAATACTGAA
>DYHK01000121.1 GCA_020724205.1 Candidatus Aenigmatarchaeum sp.
TGGAAAATTAAAAGATTTGATCGGACTAAACCAATGCTTTCTTATTTTCGGAAAATTCTTTGTGAATTCAGACATTGTTTTTATATCATTAGCAACAAAAACAACATCTATTTGAGAATCATCTAACAACTTTTCATAAAACGTTGATATTAATAGAAGATAATCACCAATTCCACCAATACCAAAATAAAATGAATTATCTACAGCTTCTAGTAAATTATCGAATGCCGTCATTGAATTTTCTCCATTGTTCAAATTCTTGTTTGCAAGCAATCATATCTGCCTGATGTAATAAGAGACCAAGCATAGTTTCTTTGTGTGCATATCTCTTATTCTCTTCTACATATTGTCCATCATGAATAAGAATTGCTTGATATTCTTCTTCGGTTAACATTATACCAAGACCGTTGATAATGAAAATACTTCTTTGTGCAGTACCCAAATATGTTAAATTACTATTCGTTGTATAACATTCTCCAAGATTATCAATTCTCCATTGATTAGTTGATTCAATATAATATGGTTCAAGCATAGAACCAAGTTTACCAATATCATGAAGTAGTGAAACAAGTATTAAAGTTTCATCTAGCCCTGATGGTAAAAATGAATCAGCCAATTTCTTTAGATTTCTATAGACCCGCAATGAATGTTGAATTAAACCACCTGGATAACAACTATGATATTGAACATGAGAACTAGCTGGAGTTGTTATTAATCTATCTTCATATCGAATCTTGAAGTTTTGATATGCACTTGGACCAATTGCTTTTTGTAAAAGTTCCATATATAGATTATGATTTTTAATTATAATGTGCTCTGGAACCGGTAATTGTTTGTACATAACCTCACCTTTATTTTAGGATTTCTTCATACCATGAACATCTAGAACTTGTAACGTTACTTAAAGTATACTTTGGATACACTAAATTGTAAAGATTATTTTGTAAATATTTTAAGTATTCTGGTTCTAATATTAATTGCTTTATATACTTGGACCATAGTTTATGATCCTTTCTTGGGTCCACCAATAAAGCATTTTCTTTATCAGTTAGTAATTCCTTATATACATAAAGATTTGATGCTATTAAAGCTTTTCTGTTCATACCAGTCTCAATAATCTTCAATTCTGACTTACATTCATTAAAAGTATGCTCTTCTAATGGGGCTAAACATATATCAACAAAATTATAGTGCTTACCATATTGAGTTATTGGTAAAGTATTTCTTCTAACATATTGTTCAGAATTAGCCCTTCCAAAATCATTGAATATAGATTCAAATTTATTCCATATGGATTCTTCTGGTTTTATTTTTCTTGTTACTTGTTGATTTGTTTTTGGATCTATTGTTGTAACAGTTCCTCTTGTATCATATCCACACATAACCACTTGAATTTTATCTTTTACATCAATATCAGCGTAATCATTATAACCAAGATCTTCAGCT
>DYHK01000021.1:0-3032 GCA_020724205.1 Candidatus Aenigmatarchaeum sp.
TCTTGTAAAAGATTCTAACGGCCAATTATATAGGGATCAGTTTGATAATATTTATTCAAGAGGATTAGAAACTCCTTTATTTGGAGAAGTCATAGAAAAACCTAAAAATTTTACAACTGGCAGAATTATTGCAGTAGGAAATTATAACAATAATCCTATGTTAGATGTTAAGGTTATTGATAGAACTTCTGAAGTTCCAGTTACTATTGATCAATATTTATATGATGTTTTTCCAGCTCCAAATGAAGTTAAGGCTGAAAAAGAATAATCTTTTTTAATTATTAAACTTACTTTGTGCCTTTCTTTTCTATTTCATTAAGTTTCATTTTGTCTTCGAGGCCAAGCTTATCAATAAGTTCTTTGTAACGATTTCTTATTGTAACTTCTGTTATTCCTGCTACATCGGCAACCTCTCTTTGAGTCTTTTTCTCGTCGTTAAGAAGTGCAGCTACATAGAGAGCAGCTGCTGCAATTCCTGCAGGGCCTCTTCCAGAAGTTAATTCCTCGTCATTTGCTTTCTTAAGAATTTTAAGAGCGTGATTTTGTGTTTTTGGTGATAAATGCAAGATTGATGAGAATCTTGAGATGTAGTCATTTGGTGAACTAGGAGTTACTTTAATTGTAAGTCTTCTGATTATGAATCTGTATGTTCTTCCTATTTCTTTTCTTTCCATGTCAGATGCCTGAGCAATTTCATCTAGAGTTCTTGGAATGTTGTATGATCTGCATGCTGCATATATACAAGCAGCTATTACTGACTCCATTGATCTACCACGAACATAACCTCTTTGAAGAACGAAGTTGTAGATTCTAGCTGCCTCATCGCTTACAACTGATGGAAGATTAAGGAATGAAGATACTCTTCTTAGCTCAGCCATTGCAAGTCTTAGATTTCTTTCAATACTAGTACTTACACGCTCCTGCCATTTTTTAAGTCTTAAGAATTTTCTTGTTTGTTTAGTATCAAGTTTGTAGATGTCTGAGATTTCACCCACGTTAGTTGTAAGCCCCTTATCAAACTTCTGCATACTCATAGGAGCTCCACCACGGCCTTTTTTCTCTGATTTGTCGAACTTACCTGATAGATCAATACCTGTATCTACCATTTTTTCTTCAATTAATAGACCACAATCATTACAGATTAACTCCCCTTTCTCGTCGTCATAAGTAAGATTTACACTGTTACATTCTGGACATCTTTTATTTGGTGTAGCCATTTTGTATTTTGTGGTTTTAGAAACCTTTATAAATACAGAGTAGGGGAAGGTTTTTAAAGCTTTTGGTGAGGTTTTTAGATAAATATTTATTCAATTAAAATACCTTGAACTGAGCCTTCCTGACCTGGACGGTTTGTTATTCTTGCTTTACCGAGATCAGTTTCTACAATAGCTCCTTTGTTAAGAATATTCTGTCTTGCTAAGAAACGATTAGAAGGTGTTTCTATAACATTTTTTATCTTTACTATCTTTGATTTCTTTGTTTTTGGATCTATAATATTTATCGTGTTTGAACTAAGAAGAACTGTTTTTGAGTTCCCACCACGAGTTTTTATGGATTTTTTCTTAATATCTTTTAGTTTTACAACTCTTACATCTCTACCTAGCTCGTATTTCTTCTTTTTTCTAGACTTCTTATACTTTCCACCAGATATTTTTCTTCCAGTTTTCATATGTTAGACAACCTACGGTTTTCTTACACTAACTTTCCCTTAGGTAAATTTACCGTTTTAATTAAATTATAGTAAAAGGATGATTTAAATATCTTTCTAATTGAAGTTTTAAAAATTAATGGTAATGTAGCTAAAATTCAGATGTTATATAGTATATTTAGATTAATTATACTTGAGATATTTGACAATAGGTTGGTAATAACTTAGTGAAACTTAAGATTTTTCTCGCATGGAAAATCTTTATTGATTCTTTAAATTAGGTCTTTAAGCATTTTTATTTATTTTTCAATTATAAAAAGATTTAAAAACTTCTTTTAGTGAATGAGATTATGGTTAATGGAATAGAACGACCACTTGACCTTTTGAATAACTCGAAGGGCAAGGAAATTTTGGTGCAATTGAAGAGTGAGAAGCAATTGGTTGGAACTCTATTAGCATTTGATATACACATTAACATTGTGTTAGACAATGCTAAAGAAATTCATAACAATGAGATGAAAAGAAGCATTGGTTTGACTTTCTTAAGAGGAGATACAATTGTATTTATCTCGCCTGCTTCATCTGCCTCAAAACATTAAGTGGAAGTCAGTTTTTTTTAGTTTTCATGACACCTTTTTCTATGGTGTTAAAATTAGTTTTAGTGGTAACTATTGCTAAGTTATTTAAATTAAGTTTTCTTTTATCAATTTATGATAGAAGTTGTTTTTCTTGGGACTGGAAGTGCTGTTCCAACACTGAAAAGGAATCACCCCGCTGTTTTTCTTAGATATAAAACTGAGAATATTTTATTTGACTGTGGAGAGGGAACGCAGAAGCAGTTTAGGCGTTATGGAGTATCTCCTGTTAAGTTAAATAGAATATTCATTACACATTGGCATGGAGACCATATTTTAGGGCTTCCAGGACTTATACAGACTCTTGTTCTTAATGGTTACTCTCAGACACTAGAAATTTTTGGGCCGAGAGGAAGCAAGAGATATATGGATAATATAATGAATATGTTTGCTAGCAGAAATGATATTAGGATTAAGGTAAATGAAATTGAATCTTCAGGAACAGTTATTGATGAGGATGATTTTAAGATTATTGCTGAAGAGATGTCACATGGTACTAGGTGTTTAGCTTATAGCTTTGTTGAAAAGGATAAAACTCGGATTGATAAAGACAAGTTGAAAAAATTAAAGATTTCAAGTTCTCCGGAGTTAGGCAGATTAAAGTCTGGAAAGGATGTTATTATTAATGGAAAGAAAATTAAGGCTAAGGACTTACTTTATATTGAGAAGGGAAAAAAGATTAGTCTAGTGCTTGATACTGAATTAAATTCTGGAATTGTTAAGATAGCAAAAGACTCTGATCTTATGAT
>DYHK01000021.1:3042-5174 GCA_020724205.1 Candidatus Aenigmatarchaeum sp.
ATTTGTGAGTCTACTTATTTTGATGAGAGTGATTTGGCTAGGGAACACAAACATCTAACTTTAAGCCAAGCTCTTGATTTGGCTAAAAAAGCAAATGCAAAAAAATTAGGAATTATGCATTTAAGTCAAAAGTATGAGATTAAAGAGAAGCAGTTTCTAGATTTTGCTAAGAAGAAATTTAAGAATGTTTTTATTGCAGAAGACGGAATGAGGATTGAGGTTTAGTTTACAATAAATATTTTTACTAGATTATGTATGTAAATAATATACCTCTAATAAACCCTTAAGTTATCTAATTTATTCATCTGCTAATTAATTTATTATTATGGTATAACTTCTGGATTTTAGCTTCATTAACTTACTTTAACTTGGTTGCTCTTTATAATTATGACTTAGATTAGGAAACTTTATATATGATTTTTAAATGATTTTATTAAGCTCCTGTAGCTCAGCCTGGATAGAGCACTAGCCTTCTAAGTTAGGGGTCACAGGTTCAAATCCTGTCAGG
The DNA here is from genome assembly GCA_020724205.1 of Candidatus Aenigmatarchaeum sp. Taxonomy (GTDB): domain Archaea; phylum Nanobdellota; class Nanobdellia; order Pacearchaeales; family GW2011-AR1; genus JACPLR01. The sequence continues at coordinate 3,551 of DYHK01000021.1, forward strand.
AGCGTTTTATATTTTTAATATATCTATTAAAATATCATTAAACTTTTATACTAATCTTATTTTTCTTATATATGGGGATGTTTGATGTAAGAGAAGCTAATTTTAGTGTAAATAGAAATGATGATCAAGAAAATGTGAGATACAGAGTACTTGCAATGATTTTATCTTCTTTACCTTCTGAAACTAGATTTGGAAGTGGAAGAAATAATTTAGATATGAAACTTTTTGAAGTTTTAAGAACTGAGAAGCATCCAATTATAAATAATAATTTTCACTTTCATCCTGTTTATGGAGATTCAAGAGAAATTTATGAACTTCTTTCATCTCAGAGAGATTTTGGAAGAGTTATTGGTTTAACAAATGAAAGTGCTTGGTTTATGTATAGAATTACTGAAAAAACCCACAGAATAGCTCAAGAAATAGAAAATTTAGGACTATTAGATACTGATTCTATATCTTATCTAAAATCTCTTGGACAAAAGCTTCTACCTTGTGCTGCTTAAAATAAAATTTGTTTCATCATCCAAACTTTTAAATAAATACATCTTTTGATATTTTTACGTGGGGATGGCACAGCGGCTACTGCGGTCGCCTGCAGAGCGACTTTTCCCGGGTTCGAGTCCCGGTCCCCACTTTAAATTTTTAAATAGTCTTTTCTTAGTCTATATAATGAAAGTTGTCTTTGGAGTGTTGGATTGGGGATTGGGACATGCAACTAGAGATATGCCTCTAATTGAAGCTCTTTTAAAGGCAGAACATAAGGTTGAAATAATATCTACTGGAAGGGCTTTAAAAATATTAAGAGAGAAATTTGGAAAAAAATGTAAGTATCATGATGTAGATGATCTTTTTGTCCCAAAAATAGCTTCTTCTTTCTATCTGTATGAGTGTACTATAAACTTTCATAAAATGATTTATTCATTTATAAGAGCAAGATACAATTCAAGAAAAATAATAAATTCTGGAGATTATGATTTAATTATAAGTGATTGTAGATATGATGTTTATGGAGATAAAGATAAATCTATATTAATTAACCATATATTTACCTTTGATCTTAATTTTATTAAATACCCTATTAATTTTTTAGTTATGATTCTTAAGAGACCCTATGGAAAAATAGTTGTTCCAGATTTTCCAGGAAATTTACTGAGTGGAAAGTTAAGTTTACCTGCTATTAGCAAGTACACTTCTTTTATTGGGATATCTTCACATATAAAGAAAAAATATTTTAAAGAAGATATAGATTATTTTATATCTCTTTCTGGACCAGAGCCTCAGAGAACTATACTTGAGGAGAAAATTATTAAACAATCTAGAAAATTAAAAGGAAGGGTTGTAATTGCAGGGGCTAACCCTGATAAAAAGATTTCAAAAAAATTGGGAAATATTAAATTTTATAACTTCTTAAATTCGAAACAACAGGAAGAAATGATGAATAGAGCAAAATTTATTATCACAAGGTCAGGATATACAACAATACTTAACTTAGTTGAATTAGAAAAGAAAAATGTTTTACTTATTCCAACTCCTGGACAACCTGAACAAGAGTATTTAGCTAAAATGTATAAAAATAAGAGGTTTTTTAATTTTGTTGATCAGGAAGATCTAGATCTTTCTAAAG
>DYHK01000021.1:5184-5689 GCA_020724205.1 Candidatus Aenigmatarchaeum sp.
AACAGAAGGTAATTTTTTTAGCTTCTAATTTTGAAGATATAAAAAATTCTTTAGGATATAAAGGGTTTAAACCCTTATGGAAAACTGATGAGTCTGTAAATAAATTTATTAAATTTATAGGTTCAAATTAATAATATTTATATATTGTTTGGTAGTACCTAAATTATGTTTATTGTTAAGAAGAATATTTCTGGTAAGGAATACTATTATATCAGAGAGAGTGTGCGAGAGGGAGATAAGATCAAGTCCAGGACTGTTTCATATGGTGGAAAGACTAGAGAGGATGCTGAGAAGAAGATGAATGAATTAAAGTACAGTAGAGAAAACAATAAAAACACTAATCTTCAGGGAAATAGTATGGAATTTCAGAGGACTAATATAAATATAGAAGAGTTATCTCAGTTCTGTAAGGCTAAGGGATTTATTTTTAGAAGTTCTGATATTTATGGGGGGCTTTCTGGATTTTGGGATTTTGGCCCTCTTGGAGTTGAACTTTTTAATAATA
>DYHK01000021.1:5699-10354 GCA_020724205.1 Candidatus Aenigmatarchaeum sp.
GTGGAATTTCTTTGTTAGGAAGAGAGAAGATATGGTAGGAATTGATGCGAGTATTATCTCTCACCCTCGAACTTGGAAGGCTTCTGGACACCTGGCTGCTTTTTCTGATATGGCTGTTGTATGCAAAAAGTGCGGGAAGGCAACAAAGATTGATAAGTCTGAAGTTGGAAAAGTAATGTGTGATAATTGTGGTGGAGAGTATGATGTTAAGGGAGAGTTTAATCTTATGTTTAAGACCTCTATCGGGGCTTTAAGTCCTATGGATGCTTATTTAAGAGGTGAGACTGCTCAGGGAATGTTTATGGATTTTAAGCTTGTTCAACAGACTTCAAGAATGCAATTACCATTTGGAATTGCTCAAGTTGGAAGGTGTTTTAGAAATGAGATTGCTCCTAGAGATTTTTTATTTAGATGCAGGGAGTTTCATATAGGTGAGTTTGAATTTTTTATTAATCCTGAGGAAAAGAAGTGTGAGTTGTTAAGTGAGGATCATAAGAATGTGAGGTTTAAATTTTTAAGTGAGGAGGCTCAGAAGAAAGGTAGTAAGGAGTTAATAGAAATAAGTATGGGAGAGGTATTAAATTCTGGAAAGCTAGATGAGTGGCATGCTTACTGGCTTGCTGAACAGATAAAGTGGTATAGGTCTCTAGGATTGATGGATATTAAGATTAGGGAGCATACCAAGGATGAATTAAGCCATTATTCAAGTGCTACATTTGATATTGATTACTTGTTTCCGTTTGGTTCTCAAGAAATTGGTGGAAATGCAAACAGGGGACAGTATGATTTGACTCAGCATCAGAAAGAGAGTGGAGTTAGTATGGAGGTTTTTGATGAGAAGTATAAAAATAAGGTAATTCCAAGAGTTATTGAACCTACTTTTGGAATGGATAGGATTTTTTTAGCTGTCTTGACCAATTCTTATTTTTTTGATAATTTAAGAGAGTGTGTTGTCCTTAGAATTCCTGCTAAGTTAGCTCCTATTAAGGCAGCTGTTTTTCCAATAGTTAAGAATTCTGAGTATGATAAGATATGCGAGGAGATTATCAGTGACTTGAACGAAGACTTCAAGGTGGTTTATGATAGGAGTGGAAGCATTGGACGAAGATATGCTAGAAATGATGAAATAGGAACACCTTTATGTATAACTGTAGATGAAGAGAGTGTTAATAGCAAGAGCGTTACAATAAGAGATAGAGATACTACTAAGCAAGTTAGAGTTAAGATTTCTGAGCTTAAAGAGGTAGTTAGAAGAGTTGTAAATGGAGAAAGTCTTCTAAAATTTGGAAAATAAGTAGAAACAAGAATAAAAGAAGAAAAATAAATATGTTTTATAAAATAAAGCAGATTTTATCATAATATAAATATTATTTACATGATGTAATTATTCATAAAAAACTGCTAATTTATCTTTTCTTTTTCTTTTTTGCCATATTTATTCACCCCTTATTAATTTTTTAGAATTAAAATAAATTTTTTCATTATTTTTTAATGATTCTTTTTGAATTTATTATATTTTATAATATGTTTTTGTTTATAAATCTATCTAAAAAATAGAAATTTTGATATTTTTATTAAATTTCAGTTTATTTTTATCGTCGGAAAACTTTTTGTTACTTTAGAATTAATTTTTATTCTTTCTCCAATTTGTAATTCCTACATAAGATGCAGAAAATAATGGTGAGCCGACAGCTATGATTCCTCCAAGATAGTGTTCCAAAGGATCTCCTCTATACATCCCATCAGCCAATAGTCCAAATCCAATCATTAATCCTCCAAGAAATATTTTGCTTCCTATATCATAAGATCTCTCTTGATTTCTTCTTTCCTCTTCTATATTTTCTCTACTTTTCATAGTAAATAAAACTCTAATTTATATTTAAGCATTTCTATGGACTCTTCGGGAGTTGAACCCGAATCTCACCCATGCCATGGGCAAATTCTACCATTGAACTAAGAGCCCAAAATATTTGGAGGTAAAAATTTATTTCTTCTCCAGTATTCATACTTTTTTATATTTCTTTCATTGGAACTGCCTATATCAGAGAACCATCTATTAATATTTTTTTTGCCTCTTACTGAAACATTTTCTCCAGAGATATATGCAGGATATCCTTCTCTATTTAATAAATCTTTAATTTGTTGTAGAAAACCTTCTTTCTTAGATTTAATTGATATTATTGGATATTTATAACTCTCATTTCTTTTGCCATAAACTGATCCATCGGTATCAAATAATCCTCTTATAACTAATTTTTTAATTTCCCAATCAAGATCAATAATCTTTTTATCAATCTTCAATTCTCTGTATTTTATCCCTATCGGAAATTTGAAATTGTTATTTAGTTCTAAACATAGACATTTATTTCTAATAAATAACACACATGAATTTTTGTCTTTGTATTCATAGTAGTAGCTGTAGAGTCCGTACTCTTTTGATAATAATTCTTTTAAATATCTCCAGTATTTCCAATCTAACTTTTTATTTCCACTTAACATTATAACAAATTTCTCATTATTTTTCTTGTCTTTATATTTTGATATACATCCATCACCCAATAAAGCTCCATAGAATTCGCAAAAATTTTTGTTAAGTCTAATATTTACTTCTGTTATTTTTCTAAATTTTCTTGCGTATTTCATCCTTTTTTCACCATTATTTTTCCTGTTAGAATTTTCCCCCCCTTTTTTATTTCCCCAATTATCATTTAATATTTCTGCATTACTTTTCCAGTAATTCTTTCTAGGAGAATAAATTAATAACTTTTTGAATACTTTATCTGGAAAAGTTTTTTCTCCTCTTCGCCATTGTTTTAAGTTAGAATAATTTATATTATGCTTTTTTGAGAAGTCTTTTATATTTAATCTACTTTTATAAGTTATTTCATCTATAAATAAGGAAGGATTAGTTAATTTAATTCTCATTATATTACATACTTCTTTCCTATTTATACTTTTCTATACCACTATACTACAGGCCCTAGTCTCTTGAATAAATTGTATTTATTCTTATTTTAGAGGAAGAATTATTTTTTAAAAGTTGGTAGTCACTTTTTATTATCTTTTTTTTATTTTCTTCTATATTTACTAAATTAGCCTTGTTTTTTGTTTTTACTGAGACTAGAATTGGCATAAAGGAGTGTACTAGACTTCTTTTTTGTTTTACATGCTCGTGAGATATTGATTTTGTTTTAATTGAGTATATTTGGAGGTTGAATTTTTCTTTCATAATTCTCTTTGCTGCTACTTCTATAGATTCTCCAACCATTAGCCTCCCTCCTGGAAGGGCTAAATAATTTTTAAATGGTCTTTTTTTCCTTTCATATAGGAAAGCTTTGTTTTTATCACCTATTAAGATTAAGAGTGTGACTATTACTGATTTTTTATCTGACAAGTAAGGTATTAAGGCTTCTGAGGATCGTGATAGGTAGTATAAGTTATCTTTTTTTTCTAAAATTCCTTTACTTATAAGATTTTTAATATGATAAGATAACTTATTAGAACGTGTTTTGAGTAGAGACTCTATTTCTGAGAACTTTAACTCTTTGTTGAATAAAAAAAGTTTTATTATTTTATCTTCCATTAAGTCAAATTTTTTGAGGAACTATTTAAATATAATTATGATTAATTTTTCTGATGATTAAGTATGATAAGAATCAAGTCCATTACATATCTGTTACAGGTATACTTGTAAAAGAGGGTAAGTTTCTTATTGCTAAGAGAGCTGACTGGGAAAAAGCATTTCCTGGAAAGTGGACTGTGCCTGGAGGAAAGTTAGAGGTTTTAGATTATGCTTTAGCAAAAAAAGATACAAGTGAGCATTGGTATAATGTTTTCGAAAATTTACTTAGAAGAGAGATTAAGGAAGAAGTTAACTTAGATATTAGGAACATTGGTTATGTTACAAGTATGGTTTTTGTTAGGCCTGATGGAATACCTGCAGTTATTGTTAGTTTATTTGCAGAACCTGAAGATGGAGAAGTAAAACTTTGTGATGCTTTAACAGAATTTAAGTGGGTTAGCTTAAAAGAAGCTGAAGATTATGATTTGATTGAGGGAATTTATCATGAGTTGGAAATCCTTGATAAGTTTTTAAGAGAGGGAAAGGTTATAGAGTGGAAGGGAAAATAATTTAAAGTTCGTCTTTTTATGATTTTTATGAGTAAAGATTGTATCTTTTGCAAGATCATAAAAAATGAAATTCCTTCTACTAAAGTCTATGAAAGCGATAATTTTATTGGAATTTTAGATATTAACCCAATATCTTTCGGGCATACACTTGTTATTCCTAAAAAACATTATGAGACTATAATAGACATGCCTATTTCTTTAGGAAGCGAGTTAGTTGATTCAATAAAGAGTATTGCAATGAATTTAATTGCTGAAAATAAGGCAGAAGGTTTTAATGTTATGCAAAGCAATCAAAAAGTTGCTCAACAGGAAGTTCCGCATTTACACTTTCATATAATCCCAAGAAAAAAGAACGATGGATTGCATTGTAGGTTTAAATAATTGGGATTTACATCCCAATTATTATGTCATACCAAGCTATTTGATATGATTTGTTTTGATTTATATTAAGAGGCGTAAGAGTCGTGGTAGTGGACTAGGTTCATACATTCCAGATACTGGGTTGTATGTTCTTGAAGTGATGC
>DYHK01000022.1:0-6589 GCA_020724205.1 Candidatus Aenigmatarchaeum sp.
TTAGTTTATAACTAAACTGACAGGTTCATTAAGTTATTAGCAATTATCATCTTAATTCAACAATCTATAACCAACATATACCTTGCTGATTTTAGCTAAATTAAAATATAGTTCCCAATTAGAATTACAAATCAATCCTATTCTTAACAGCATAATCAGCCATGTTAGTAGACATTCCAAGACTTAATAAAAAAGATAACAAATCCCTATCCGAAATATTTCCAGAGTTAAAAGCAACCATTTTAACCTTATACTTATTACACAACTTAATATTCTGCATTAATCTTCCAAGAATTAGTATTTTGTCCTTATCACTTAATCCTATAATTCTTCTAATATCTATTCCAACCCAGACATCTCTTGCTCTTAAAATCTTACATAAAACCTGATTAAGCCCAGAGCTTCTTTCCTTTAACCGGTCTCTTCCCGGATTAAACTCAAAATCTACTATAAAATTTACCTTACTACTCTCAACAATTTTTCTGTTAAACTCATCACTTCCAGCTTTCACAATAACCTTAATATCTCTATTTATTTTAGAAATCTTATCAATTTCCCTTCTAGCCTCATTAATATTATTACTCTCAATTATTTTATAGCTCATTTAACCAAAAACTAAAGTTCCTTTAAATTTCTTTCCAGATAATAGTTTATCAAGATTCTTGATCTTAGGTCCTATAATATATGTTTTTATCTTCTCGTCCATAATAATCTTAGAAGCCTTCTGATCAATAACAAAATGCATTCCTGGGCTAAAAGGGATCTTCATAGCCCTATCATAAAGCCCCTTCCAAGTGCTTTCTGGAATAAACTTAGCATTCTTATTAGTCAAAGGATTGCTATCATAGAGTCCATCAACATTTGTTAAATTAATAAACTCACAGTTAAAGTGTTTAGCTATCTGGGCAGAAGTAGAATCAGAAGTCTGGTCAGGTTTATACTCTAAAGCTCCACAAACAACTACTTCTTGCTTAGATAAGTACCTTTCAACATCTTTCATTGTACTAGGTATTCCATCTTCAGATTCGTTTCCAAAAAAATAACTTACAAGTCTTGCATTTGTTCTTGTAACAGATATTCCCACAAAGCTCTGCAATTTCTCATTAATACCTGCTTTTTCTAAGCCATGAATATAAACTCTTGCAACAAATCCTCCTCCACAAACAACAATAAACTTATACTTATTCTGATGTTTTCTTAGAATTTTCTTAAAATTTAAAAGAAACTTAACATTTACTTTCTCGTCGTGAAATATCTGACTTCCACCAAGACTTATCACCATCACCTTTTTTTGCATATAATATTTAAGAATTTATTATTTTTAAAGTTATCAAAAACAGAAGTAATTAGGGAAAATATAAACTAATTAATCAAGTAAGATATCAAATTAAGTTAATAATCAATAATAAAATTTCCTCCATGAAATTTTAATAGTTACAGTTGTTTATGCAATAGCTTGTAGATTTTAGTCACATTACCTTTAAATGTTTCTTCAACGAACAGTAAATAACTTATCATCATTCACATCAAATACTCCTAAGCGCACTCCAGAATCTAGCCATCCATGAGCATAATTTAATGCAGCAAAGGCATTAACATAATCTCCTTTCTCCTCAAAAAATTCAGAATCCTTAACATAATTTTCCACCATTTCTATTATCTCCCTAGCCTCCCTCTCTTTTCCCTTAATAATCTTCTTCTTAACAATTCCAAGGGCCCTAGAAGTCAGCTTATAATATCTTTCAAGTTTCTGCTTTGTTATCTTATTATCAATCATACAAAGAAGAATAAGAATGATTATTAAAATATATCTAAAAAGAAGTAGTTTAATATTTCCTAAATAGTAGTAACAAATAGAAAGATTTAAAAATAGAATATTATTTAATTTTTTATGAAAAGTGGAAAAGTAACACGTAGAGTTTTTTTAGGACTAGGGTTGGCAGGAGCTTTAAGTTTGGCAGGAGTTATCAAGGGAAGTGAATACTACTTTCAAGAGCCACAAGTATCTGAAGAAAGAGAAAAGAATGCTGGATTTAAAGGAAATTTAGATAACTTTAAATTTGGAGAATCGGACTCTCAAATTGGACATATCTACTTACCTGGAAGTCAAAAAAAACACTTACCTAAAGAAAGTTGGAAAACTCAAAACTTACTAGTTTATATTCATGGAGGAGCTTGGGGAGCAGGGTCTCCTTCTGACTATTCAACATATCATGCAAATTATTTTTCAGAAGAAGGAATTCCTGCAGTTTCAATAGGTTACGAATTAATAGATTCTAGAAACAAAGATCCTTCAAAAAGAGGGAGGGGAATTGAAGGGCAAATAGAAGATTGTTTTAAGGGCATAAGGCACTCTCTAGAAATTTTATCAAAGAAACATAGTATAGAAAATCCAAGTCTTGTATTAATGGGAGATTCAGCAGGAGGACATCTAGCGATAAAAGTAGCATTGGAAAATGCTAAGTTATCGCCCAAAGAAAGATTAAAAATTCAAGGAGCATTAGGAATATCAGGAATTTATGATCTAAATATAAAAAGTGGAGCTGTTGATAATATTTTAGAAGGAAATTATGGAACTAATGAGAAAGCTAGAAAAGAAAGATTAAATCTCAGTCCAGTAAATGACTTATCATTAATAGATCCACAGAATGCTCCAGAATTAGGAGTTATCACTTTCGAAGGAGATTATATTGTTAATCCGAATCAAGCAAAAATTTTTTATGAAGAAGCAAAAAAAAGAAAAATTCCTATGAAACATTATGAATTTAATGGAATGGGAGGACATGTTCTTGGTAAGACCAACAATATTGAAAAACCATCATTAAAAATACATACTTTTAATGGCTCAGAAACTTCTGAAGAGGATTTTAGTATGGATGAAAAAGATTACTTAAGAAAGTTGTATAAGAAAGAAAACTCAAATTATACTCCTATTGATTTAATAGTTCATGGAATAGAAAGAGATTTTATCCTTAAAGCTCTCAAAAGAAAAACAAATGAAAGAAGTTAATTAATCAAACCTAAATTTTAACTTTTTTTATTCTAAAGAACATATCTTTAATGGCTATAAACCTTCTGTGTAAATTTTCTGTATGCGTCTTCCTCGTAATTTCTACTTGTAGTTTGGTTTATTTGAGGAAGTACCTCCCTGAATATTTTATCAATAGAAGAATTACAAGGAGTTATTTTCTGGTTTTCATGGTCTATTATTGCCAATATCTCTCTTTTTTCTAGATCTACAATATCTTGCATAGTTTCTATATCTTTAGAAGTTAGAAATAAATCGTCTCCCATTGTATAAAGAGGAGAAATTTCAATATTAGAATTACCTAGTCTTATCCTAAATAAAGATAATATTTCATTACCTTGTCTTAAATACTCCTGAATTTTCATTTAAAGCTCAAAAAAATAAGATTTTTAAACATTTCGTTCTAGTAGTGAAGAAAATTAAAGCTTCAAATTAAACCCTGTAGAAGCTCCGGCTTTCCTATTAATTATTATCTGTCCGCCTTTATATATGTAAATAAATCTATTAGTACCAGAAAAAGTTATATTAGTTCCCCCGCTAATATTAAACAGTCCTGCATCCTGCACTATTAGGTTTCCAGAGACTGTATAATTTGTCACAATATTACAAGTAGTATTTATAGTCCAGCTTCCAGTTCCAGGATAAGTACACTGATCTCCAGAAGTATAAGTAACAGCAAGCCTTGGAAAAGCAGTGTCATTATAAATAAAATTAGTACCATCTCCTTCCGGGCAATTAATACCTAAAGCAAAATAACCAATATTAAGTTGATCTTGCAAGTCTCCTGTAGCATTATATCCTCCAGAGCTTAAATTAACATTATATGTTGCTTCATTAAATGAATTAAAAATTAAAGTGGTATTATATATACCTCCATTAAAAGCTCCAGTCTGAATGTGACTCCATAATAATCCGTTCCCACTCCTATTATCAGGATACAAAGTAGAGTTAGTAATTTGAGAGTTATTAAATCTGGTAATATCAATAGTATTTTGAGATAAAATAACAGAACCAATAGGAAAGCTAAAATTAACATTGCTTACTTGAGCATCACTAGGAATTGTTTGAGTATTGAATTCTAATCCTGGAAGATAATACCCTTGTAGAGATGGATCTCCTCCGCCAAAGACTGCTCCACAAACAAAAGATGTATTAATAACTTCATCTCTAGGGTACTCAAAAGGATCACTTTCTTCATCCTGAGCAATTTTTATAAAATAAAGTTCACTCTTTCCCAAAGTCACACTAGGATCAACAAGCACAGGATATTCTGCATTATCAAGCCACTTAGAATCAACCTCTACAAATAAATTAAGAACATTATACTTCTCATCAAATCTCACTACATAAGAATTATACTCTAAATCACCAGAAGCGTCAATAGAAAAAGGTCTTGGAAGTTTTTTAATAAGATTATCATTTGCATCTCTCAACTCAAGCTCTCCACTACTATCATTTATGTTCCACTTAACTCCACTATGTAACCTATAACTTCCAAAATTAACTAGATTGTTCTCAGGAATTTCATTCAAAATAACATCCTTCTTTTCAATTACAGGCACTGAAATCTTATCAAGCGAAACAAAACAACTTCCGCTGTAAAAAAATCTGTTCTGCTGACTCAGTTCAGATGTAAAACTCCCATCAGGATTTTTAAAAGTTTGAGAAGTATAACTTCTCATACTAACAACCTCATTCTCGCTAACAGGCTCACACCCAGTAACATCCTCTTCACTTACAATACTTATTCCCAAATCCTGCTTGGCAAGCTCATCAACAGAAATAGCCCTTATCTCGTCTGTATTAACTACTACCTTGGCATTTATCCTTGGATAAATAAAAAATATAAAAAGAAGTAATAAAAGTAAAACTACAAAAATCAACAATACTAATTTATAGTCAAATCTCTTTAAATTCATTAATATTAACTTACTCTTATAACCAGTCTTGAATTAGGATTATCCCAGTATATCTGGCCGTTTCCAAGTGTAAGATTACTTCCATGATTTGAAATATTAACATTTCCAGCTACCTCTAATTTTTGTGTTGGAGTATGAACTCCTACTCCTAAATTCCCAACTCCAACAAAAACATTATTTCCAAGTGGATTAAGGCTTAAGGGAAGTGACGAATAAGTCTGTATATATCCTTGTGTTGCATTCATCCCAATCTGTAAAGGATATCCTGCAACAGCCGAGGATGTTGGATTTCCAGAGCCTCCTATTAATAACCTACCTGAAGCAGTTGAAATATTACCTACAATATCAGTTCCAGTTGTAGCATTAATAACCATAGCTAATCCTGTATTTGTATAGACTTCAAATCTATTAGTAACATGATTATAATTTATTCTTCCAACATCAACATCATCCTTATCTCCAAAATCAACAGAACTTGCTCCTGTACTTCCTCCTACAAGTGCAAGTCTTATTCCATAGTTACTATTACAATTTCTTTGAATTACAACAGCCTCCCCTCCTGTTAAAGTTGGTGTTGCCTCTCCTGTTGTACATCCTCCAACAGCCTGAACAAATAAAGGTAGAGTATTTGCAGTTGTAGAGGCTACTACTCTTAACAAACTCTGATTTATTGTTGTATTTATCTCTAAAAGAGATGTAGGATTACTAACTCCAATACCAAATCATTATAAATTGCAGTTCCATTAGTTGCCCATTTTGATACAGAATTTGCTATTGTCGAAACATCAGTTCCATTATTTATCCATATTGTTCCAGAGAAGTTTCCATTTCCTCTTACATCTAACTTTTGTGTTGGATTTCCAGATGTTACTCCAATACCTACACCCATAGTGATAGTTACAGGATTAATAAGAACGTGCCCGACAACAGGGGCAAAAGTAACATTCCCATTTAGAGGATTAATATAACTTGTTCCGTTAGTCACTAAAGCTATTCTTGAAACTCCTAGAGAATCTCTAAAATCCATAGTTAATCCGTTTGATAAAACAAAACTTGCAAAATCTCCTGTCGCTGATGTTCTAAATTGTGCAAAACTTGTTCCTGTTCCCCCTACTCTCTGAACAATAAAACCAATATTATTTGCTCCTGCAATAGCATTTGTTCCTATTCCCACTCCAGTCGCATTAGCATATAAGAAATTAGGCACAGTTAAACTTGTAGCTGTTACATTTCCTGTACTAGTAATGTTCGCAAACTGAACATTACTAGTAGTATTTAACTGTTGATCAAAAATATTAGTTCCCTGAACAGCTGCAGTATGATTGTATGCAAATAAAGCAACATCTGTTCCATTTCTTACATAAATAGTATTGCTCACATTAATATTTCCTCGAACATCCAAAAGCTGTGTAGGAGCAGATGTTCCAACACCAACAAATCCAGTTGAAGCATTCACCCTCAGCCTCTCAGCACTTCCTCCAGTCTGAAATATAATATCTCCGCCAGCAACATTCCCTGAAAATAAGGTTAAGCTTCCAGGTCTAGTAGCATGCTCATTTCCATCTAAAATTATTCCTGCTCCTCTCCCATTACCTAAATTTCCTCCTCCAGATTAATAAAGAGTCTCAGAATCTGAAGCATC
>DYHK01000022.1:6599-10318 GCA_020724205.1 Candidatus Aenigmatarchaeum sp.
CCAGTAGATGCAGCTAAAATAAGATCGTCACTAATAGTTACATTCTCAAAAGTTACAGCATTTCCAGTACTCAAATTCTGATCAAAAATATTGCTCATAGTAACTGCAGCTGTCTGGTTATACAGCCACTTCTTCGTACTCTCTCCACTAATAACAACATCTGTAGTAAAATACGCGTTTCTCCACTGCCATGTAGCATTTCCAACATCAAAAGTATTATTCAAATCAACAGGAAGTAAAGAACCATTAATATCTAGATTACTCACTCCCAAAGAGGTAATATTATAAACAAAAACAGTCTTAGCATAAAGATCTCCTCCTATTATTGAGGCTCCATTAGCAGTCCACCCTCCATTAAAATGTGAGTCTCCTGTTACATTAAGCGGACCAAATGCAACTGCACTTGATCTATTAAGATGCTGATCAAAAATATTCACTTGAGTAACAGCAGCTGTCTGATTATAGAGCCACATAGTAACATTATCACTCAAAGCTAAAGTGCTCCCATTAAAGCTTAAGTAATTAACAGAATCACTTCTAATAACCCAGTTAAACAACCCCTTAAACCATCCTCCTGAAGAAGTTGAAACATTCTGTCCACTACTCCAGGTTACTGAATCATTTAACATAGCAATATTAGCAAAACCATTTATAGAAGTAACAGTCACATTACCAACACTGCTCTGAAATATCTGCCTGGAACTTCCATTAAAGTTAAGCTTCTCATTATTAATGTAAACCTCCATATAATACAACTTTCCATATTCTAAACTTAAAGTATTAGATGCATTTCCAAGCATTACATCATATTTTCCATTACTTATAGCTCCATGAAAGTCAGTCGTAGAATTATAAACAATATTTCCTGCAGAGTAAGCATCAAAAATTACTACAGTTAAATTTCGAGAATTCAAATTAGCTCCATTCTCAAGAACATTTCCCTGCAAAGCCATCAAATCATCAACAGCATAAACTCCAAAAGAGAGTAAAATAATTAATAAAAAAACAGCAAAAATTCCAGAATATCCTAAATATAATTTCTTAACCATATCAGCACTCTTTTTAATATATTTTATGCGCAAATATACTATATAAATATTATGTCTGAAAAATAAGCTTTTGCCGATAATAAAATAATATTGAAAATTAGCTAAAAGATAAATAAAAAGTAAATTAATAACATACCTCTCACAAACTTATAAACAATATTACAATAATTTTAAATAAATATCATATTACGTAGTTTAAGCCAATTGATTAATATAATAAACTCATATAACTTACTGATTTTAGCTATCTTAACATATAAATTAAATTCTTATCTCCTTATTAAATGAAATAACCCCTGATTCAGTGTTAACATCAAACCTAAAGAAATTCATTCCAGAGTTAATCTCTACATTTGAAAATACAACTCTAAAGTTTCCAGAACTATCTGTGAAATTACTTGAAGTATAATTCAAAAAATACACAGTAACTGCACAATTATTACATGGAATAACTCCGTCATTCTTAACAATTCTTCCAATAAGATTAAGCCTAGTGCTATTATAAGTTATAACCTGTGCATCATCTCCAGTATTTCCTCCGCCCCCACCTCCTCCAGGACTTCCACCAGGAGGAGAAGTTACACATGCAGAAGTATCAATCTGACAACTAGTACATTGTAAGTTTCCTGAAATGTAATTAGAACTATAAGCACTACAAGCAATAGTTCCAATTCCTAAAGTCCCCCCATAATTAGCCCCATCACAAGTCTCTGTTCCCTCAACCAAACCATTTCCACAAGTTTGTCCACTCGTTGAAGTCTCTGTAAATCCTGCCCTAAAATAATTATTTATGAATGAGGCAGTATATCTCTCATCCCAATTGTCTTTAGATTGATTTCTAATTTTTGCGTAAAACACATCAATACTAGGAGTCTCTCCAATAGATGTCTGATAAGAAAGAATATTTCTTGTAGGGTCAACAAATTGAATATCGTTAGTATTTGAATTAGTATCTAAAGATTCTACTATCCAATTTGCAAAATTCATATAATGGTGAACATTATTATAATAAATATCAAACCAAGAATTTGTATTAAGTAAAGTGCTATAATAAGTATTGCCTGAAAAATTGCCAAATTTATAAACATTATAAGGACCAACACTATTTGAAACACGAATAATAGGTCTAGAATTATCAAGAGTTTTAAATATATTTTCCCTAACACTAATATTATATATCAAACTTCCAGGATATCCTGAAAATGCAAGAGGCGTTCTCCAATTATAAACAATATTCTTTTCTATACTTACATTACTTACAGCAAGATTAGTTTGAGTTACCCGGTCATAAGGAGACTGAATAAAAATTCCAATCGGACCTGTACCTGCAGATAAAGATGTTCTTGAAGATTCTCCATTATCCTCAACAATTAAATTGCGAGAAATATTTGCTCCCCATCCCCTGCTTTGGTTAATTCCCTCAACAAGAATTCCCCAAGCTCGCTCAAGATATGTTTCATTTCCAAGTTTATGAACATCTCTTCCATTTAAAACAACATTCTCTTTTACAATAGCCTTAATTCTATCAGGAGAATTTGTTCGTAAATTTCCTTGATCATCTAAATTAATATATATTCCAATTGAATTATTTACGAACAAATTATTTTCAATAATTCCTCCAGATCTTGCCTGAATTCCCATTAAAGGTCCTCTTGAAATAATGTTATTCCTGATAATAAATCTTGCAACTTGGTCTTTTTGAAGATAAATATTATGTTGTATAACTCCACTAGGACCTATTGTTCCGAGATAGTCTATATACCCGTTATTATCAATCACATTCTCTTCAATAGTAACATTAGCATCCATAAAATCTAAATAAATTCCTTGTCGGTTAGTAGTTTGTGCAATAGCATCAACAATTACATTTCTTCTAATAAATAAGTGTCCATAATAACCAGCAGTTGTAGTCCCAAGACCATTCTCAAGATAACAATCTTCAATTAAAATATTATTAAAACTTTGTGTAAACTGAATGCTTCCAATATCTCCGCTCCTTAAAAAATGAATTCCAATTATATTTAAATTAGTAACAATATCTGAACCGCCTGTCCTAAATCCTGGTTGTGTTGAAGAATTTACCCTTGGCCTAGGACCTGTTCCGTAAGAAGAAATAACCATTGGTTCATCAAAAGACTTTCCATTTTTTGCCCATCCTGGAAAGACTTCATTAGCCCAAGTATCTCCTTTTTTCAATAATAAGTGATCTGGTGATCCAGATCTTAATAATAAGACTCCTGAGTTAATAGTTTTCTCGGGACAACTCTGACCATTAGTTGTCTGAGGTCCAGAGGGATTATATGGAGTAGAACTTAAGCCTGTACAAACATTATCATTTCCATCACTAAAGCTTACATAAACAACCTTAGTATTAAGAAGAGGATCTGCATTACCAGTACTTGGAGTTAAAATTGTCCAGCCATTTGCATCCTGAGTCCAGGCAAGAGCAAAACCCAAATTAAAAATACTAAAAACTATAGCAATTACTATTACAAATAAAAAAATAAACTTCTTCATCCTCTTTTAATTTACCTTCAGTAAAACTAACAAAGAAAATAATTATATAAACATTTCTAATTGAAGAGATGAAAAAATATTTATATAATTATTAATCAACTTACATCCAGCATATAACTTCTGGATTTTACTCATATTAACTTACTGCTTTTA
>DYHK01000122.1 GCA_020724205.1 Candidatus Aenigmatarchaeum sp.
AGTTTATTATAACCTTAGACAACACATCTATTGATTTTGAAACTTTTTTAAAGTCTCTAATCGACAAACCGTGTGAAAGATCTTTCATAGCTTTCGCCATGTTACTTTTAATCTCAGGGTCTAGTCTTTTTTTCGTTTCGATCTTGTCCAAATGCCTGATTAAAGCATTTAACATTTCTTTATTCATAACTCCTCACCTCCAATCTAACGCACAATAGAGTGCGTGCTACATAATTAACCCTCTATTGGAAAAGAATGACCCTATGTCCCAAACCTCTTTCTGCAAGTGCTACTGATATCTTTAGCCAGAGCGATAGCCGTCCAGCGTGATATCGTGTTCACGTTTCTTTCCCTTTGACCCAAGTGGCCGAGGAAAAAGCAAGGAATTATTCCTTGCGGTGTCTTATTTAAAAAACACCATTAGTAATCAGAATTTATACTGATTTGCCTTAATTTACATTAAAGCGATTGGGTTAATTTCAATAACTTGGAAGTAAGATTTTAATGAGCGAAAAGGATTAACATCCTCCATAATCAATATAGCAATAAATATTATATTTGTCAACTGACATGACAGGTTATTGTCAATTTAAACCTAAATGTTATACTATTGAACATGGAAACAACAAATAAAAGACCTATTGAAATACTTGTCAAATCAACAGGAATTAGACTGAAACAATTTACAGCAAGTGATAGCGAAGCAATTTTTGAATTAATTGATAGAAATAGAAGCCACCTATCACAATTTGGAGATACAACTGCTGAAAAATATAAAACTATTGAATCTGTTGAGGAAAGTATTTCTAATCCAAAAAATCCAGACAGATTAAGATTTGGAATTTGGGACAACGGTGTTTTGGTTGGATCTGTTAATTTAACGCCAGATGATGACGATAAAACTAAAGGTGAAATAGGATATTATCTTGGGGCAGAATTTACAGGCAAAGGTTATATGATTAAGGCAGTAACAACTTTGACTGAATTTGCATTTAAAAATTTGGGATACAAAGAAATATACGGAAAAGCACATAAAGATAATATTGGATCACAAAAAGTATTATTAAAATCTGGATTTATTGAAAATGGATTAACTAATGAAGATTTAATTTTTACTTTAAGACTAAATTAATTCTCTAGTATTGCACTAAAATTAATTGAATTATTTTTAACTTTCTCCACAACTTCATTAGCTTCTGGCATTTTAAACACTTCTCCTACTGCTTTTATATTATGTTTTGAAGCAAAATCAAGCATTTCTATCATATCTTTTCTACTACCTATATAATTCCCAATAATGCTTCTTTGAGCATAATCTGCAAGTAATTCTGCTTTTAACGAAACTTCCTTTGGAGGCAAACCAACAAAGCAAAGGGTTCCTTCTGGTTTTAATGCTTTAACTTACAAATTCCAATCAAGTGAAGCGGA
>DYHK01000023.1:0-7889 GCA_020724205.1 Candidatus Aenigmatarchaeum sp.
AAGCTAACATATTAAGTATGTAATTTTTGTAGAGATATATTATTACTCTTAACTATAGATATTCTTTTTACTTAATTCTGCACAACCTTTAAATAGAAATTAAGCTTAACTTGATTGGTGATATTATGGCTGATTATGGAAATATTTATGGCGGAGCTTATTATCCTTTGGATGAGGGATATGGATTTATTGGAGTGAGACAGAAGGCTGGAGATTTTACTCTTGCTATTGATCCAAGAACATCTAATCAATTACAAGAAGCAAGCGGAAAATTAAATATGGGTGCAAAGAGTATTGAGATTCAGGGAACATTTGCAAAAACTCTTGATGCGATTCCTAAACAACATCTTGAAGAGATAAGGAGATTAAGCAAGTTAACTGGAAGTAGTTTGAGTTTTCATGGACCTTTAGTTGAACCTTCTGGTTTTGATGGGCAGGCAAATAGGTGGGATGAGGCAAATAGAAGACATTCTGAAACTCAGCTAGCTCAGGCTGTTGAGAGAGCTCACGAGTTAGATCCTGAAGGAAATATAGTTGTTACAATTCACTCTACAGCAGCTCTTCCTGAATTATTGCAGAGAGAGAAAATTGGAAAGGAAGAGAAGATAACAAGTATGTTTGTTGTTGATGATAGAACTGGAAGGGTTAGTCAGGTTAAAGAGACTCCAAGGTATTTTGAACAGAATATTAAGGGAGAAACTTATGAATTTAAACCATTTGAAGAGGTTAATAAGATAAACAAGGATGTTTGGGATAATCAGATTGGAGAGATTGCAAGACAGGCTGAAATCGCAACTTCTAATTTACCTACAGGAGAGGAACCTAAAGGAGTAAGTGAACTTAAAAGACAATTGAGAAATGGAGAGATAACAAAAGAGGAAATTCAGCAACAAAACCCAGAATTACTTCCTCTTGTGATGTCTGGAGATAGGGAGAGTTATGCTAGAGTACTCTTAAGAAACTCTTACGATCAGATTAAAGAATTATATGATGCAGCTTATCATGCTGCTAAAAGAGAGGGAAGAAAAGATGATTTGCATAAATTAGAACAATTTTCTAAAGGATTATCAGGAGAGACTTTTGAAAAACTTAAAGAGCTTGACCTTGATACCTTAAATAAAGTTGTTCATCAGGGAATAGATTTACTTGAAGATATTAATCAGAAGCAGCCATTAAAATTATTTAGACCCTTTAATGATTTTGTAGTTGAAAAGTCTTCACAGACTTTTGCTAATGTTGCTTTGAATTCCTATAATAAGTTTGGTAGCAATTCTCCTATAATAAGTATTGAAAATCCTCCTGCTGGAAGTGGTTTAAGCAGAGCTGAAGATCTGAAAAAATTAATTGAGAGTTCCAGGAAGATCTTTGAAGATACACTAGTTGAGAAGGAAGGAAAGGGAAGAGATGAGGCGAGAAAGATAGCTGAAAAAGTTATTGGAGCTACATGGGATGTTGGCCATATAAATATGATCAGAAAGTTTGGATATGGTAAGGAAGATACTATTAAAGAAGCTGAAAAAATTGCACCTTATTTGAAGCATATTCACTTATCTGATAATTTTGGAATGGAACATACAGAACTTCCAATGGGTATGGGAAATGTTGCAACTAAAGAAATATTTGAAAAGTTTAAAGATAAGGTAAATAAAGTAAATAAGGTAGTAGAAGTAGGAGATTGGTGGCAGCATTTTAAGGCTTCTCCATTAGCAGATACTTTCGCAGCCTTTGGATCTCCTGTTACTTCTGGAGGTAGTGGATACTGGAACACAAATTTTAATAGGTATGGAAATTACTTTGGAGGTTATGGAACAACACTACCTGAACAGCACTTTTCTCTTTATGGAGGAGGCTTTTCAGGATTGCCAACAGAATTAGGTGGACAGATCCCAGGAAAGAATTCAAGAGCAACTGGCGGAACTCCATTAGCTTAATAAATAAGATTTAAAAAGAAAATTTACCTGCTTTTATTATCTAAAAAAGAGTAGTAATAATGAGTAAGAAAAAATCTGGAAAGATTAGAAAATTAAAAGAGGATAGAAAAGTAGATTTTAGAAATGATAGAGAGATAGCAATGGATTTTTCTGTTAAGGTTTATAAAAAATTTGATAAAATGATAAAGGCTATTGTTCTTTTTGGAAGCTCTGCAAAAAATACAGCTACTTCTAACTCAGATATAGATTTAGTTATAATTATTGATGATGCAACAATTCAGTGGGATCAGGAGTTAATTGCCTGGTATAGAGAGGAGTTAGGAAAATTAGCAAAATCTCATAATTATATTAAAGAGTTACATTTGACAACTGTTAAGATAACTACTTGGTGGAATGACCTAATGAAGGGAGACCCTACTGTTATCAATATGCTTAGGTATGGAGAGGCTTTAGTTGATGTTGGTGGGTTTTTCAATCCAATTAAACATCTTTTAATCAATGGGAGGATTAAACCAACTCCAGAGGCAATATATACTGCTTTGGAAAGAGCTCCCGAACATTTTAGAAGAAGTAAGATTGCAGAGCTTAGTGCAATTGAGGGACTGTTTTGGGCAATGGTTGATTCTTCTCAGGCTGCCTTAATGTCCCATGGAGCTTTACCTCCTTCACCAGAGAATATAGCTATTATGTTAAAAGAGGTTTTTGTAGATAATAAAAAATTAAAGTTAGATTATGTTAGTTGGTATAGAGACCTTTACATCTTTCATAAAAAAATATCTCATGGAGAGATAACTGAAATAAAAGGAAATGATATTGATGTCTGGCAGAAAAGAACTGAAGAATTTATGAAGGTAATGATTCAGCTTGTAAGAGAAACTCTTTAAGCTGCCTTTAATGCCTTTTCAGCAGCTTTATTTCTCTTTGATATTTCAGATCTTGTAAGATCATCTGAGTATCCTACTCCAATTTGAGAGTATAATTCTTTTTGATCTTTTTCTTCTGCTGATCCCTGAACTCCACTTAGGTAAGCTACTGCTAAATCTTTATTGAAATATTTTTCTATGTCTTCTTCACTTTTTACTTTTGTAGGTTCAGTAATGAAGTAATTAGTGAATTTTTGAGCCTGTATTTTTGTACGGGTACTTATTAGTTTTTCCATTAATTCCTTGTTGTCTTTATTTTTTTCAAGCAATAATTTAACTGCATCATTTTTTGATGATCCAATATATGCTTTTATATCTTTTTTAGCATTTATTTTTTCAAATGTTTTAAATTCCTTATGTGCTTTACCTATTTCTCCGAATTCTTCACCTTCTCCACTATATGCTGGAGATTTAAGCAATACACCATACATTCCTTTAAGATCTATTTCTTCAAGTATTGGTAAGTAATTAGGTTCTACTAGTTCTACTAATCCTGACTTAGAATTTTTAAATGCTTTATTGAAGAATTTTCCAGCCATTTCATTAAGACTTTCTTGAGAAGCTTCTTCAATTAAAGTAGTAATTTCTTCAGGAGAAGTATCTCCGTTATATAAGACAATTAGTCTAGCTAACTCTCTGTCAACATTACCGTCATCTGAGAAACCCTTTCCCGCCTCTATTCTAGCTTTTAAATTTTCAAATATAGAAACGTGATTTCCAAATCTTTTTATTTCTCCTTTAATTACATCATCTAGTGTCATTTTTTTGTTTTTCCTCTGTTTTATGAGTACTTTTTATTAATAATTACTAGAATAAAGGGTTTATAAATGTTTCGGTTTGTGTCTCCTTAGTAGTAGTGACAAAATTAGAAGATGTCTAAAGAGGTGTTTTCCTCGGCTTTTTTGTTATCTTGAATATCTGGATTCTGTTTTTCCTGGTTAGAATGAGCTTTTTCAGCCTCTTCTATAGTCTTTTTTAGGATATCAATCTCTTTTTTTAGATCTGCTTTAAATTCTTCTGTGTCCTGATCATTTATCTTTGCATTTGATGTGCCTGCTATGTACTCTGGAATCTCATCATCTTCAAGAACTTTCTTCTCCTCGTGATCTTGGTATGCGTATCCATACACATTTTCATCCTCTTCAGATTCTTGATTATTACTATCTATACCCTCATCAACTTCTTCAATATTATTACTTGATTCTTTATTCTCTTTATGTTCTATGACTTCTTTCTTGTTACTTTCTTTTTGTCTTACTTCTTTATCTCCATTTCCACTTTCAATTTTTGATACAAGCTCTGCAACATTATGAGCAGCATCGGCATTTACAGAGATGCTTGAAATTCCACTTTCTATAAGGAATTTGACCATTTCTGGATTGCTTCCTGCCTGACCGCAGATTGAAGATTCTACTTCGAATTCATTACAAGTTCTTATAACTCTTTTTATTGCATTTAACATTGCAGGGTGAGTTTCATTGTAGAGGTATTGCACTTGCTCGTTTCCTCTATCTATTGCAAGAGTATACTGTGTTAGGTCATTTGTTCCTAAGCTTATGAATTGCAAACCTTCTTTTAATAAGTCTTTAATTATTAGGCATGCTGCAGGAGTTTCCACCATTATTCCGAGCTTTATATTTTTTAAATTTAGCAGTCCTAGTTTTTGAGCTATGGCTTTAGCTTCTCTTACCTCTTCCACAGAAATTATTTGAGGCATCATTATACCAAATATTTTATTTTTATGAGACTCTGCACATGATTTAATAGCTGAGAATTCTGCTTCCAGTATTTTAGGATTTTTTAGTGAGAATCTGATACCGTGCATTCCAAGCATTGGATTTGCCTCTCTTTGTTTTGGAGAACCTTCTAGGTTTGAGAACTCATCAGATCTTATATCTGAGGTTCTTATCCATACCTCTTCAAAATGATTAGATATTTTCTTAATTCCACTTTCTATTACACTTTCATATTCTTTCATATTATTCTGCTTGACGAATAACATTGGATGTTTTCCTGATGAGGCAATTATCCCCTCAAGTCTTAAGAGTCCTACTGAGTTTATTTTTGTTTGAGCTGCTCTTTCTGCAAAATCTGGAAGATCTAGTATTAGTTTTATTTTTGTACGGGTTTTTATTTCTTTTATTGGAATGATTTCTGCTTTCTTTTCATTACCTGTTGAACCCTCATAAATTCTTCCTGTAAAACCATCCACTGTAACAATCTGGCCATCATGTAATGTTTTTGTTGCGTTTCCTGTTCCTACAACTGCAGGTATTCCCATTTCCCTACTTACTATTGCTGCATGACTTGTTATTCCTCCTTCGTCTGTTATTATTCCTGAGGATTTTTGCATTGTAACTACCATATCTGGGTTTGTCATTTCAGTAACTAGAATATCTCCTGCTTGGACTCTATCTAATTGAGATAAATCATGAATTATTCTTACTCTTCCTGAGGATATTCCTGGTGAGGCTCCAAGACC
This sequence comes from Candidatus Aenigmatarchaeum sp., assembly GCA_020724205.1. Classification (GTDB taxonomy): domain Archaea; phylum Nanobdellota; class Nanobdellia; order Pacearchaeales; family GW2011-AR1; genus JACPLR01. The sequence continues at coordinate 5,337 of DYHK01000023.1, forward strand.
CTCTAGTAAGACCTCTCCCTTTATTTCATTTTCATTATTAGATTTTACTTGAGTTGTTATAGGGCGAGATTGAACAATGTATATCTCTCCAGATTCAACTGCAAATTCAATATCCTGAGGCTTTCCATAGTGATTTTCTATTTTTACTGCATAGTTTGCCATTGCCTTTATTTCACGGTCTTCAAGAACTTGAGAGGCTGATCTTGATGGACTTAATCTTACCTGTTCTGTGTCTCCCTGAGAGTTTCTTGTTAGTGCTATTTTCTTTTCTGAAATACTTTTTTGTAAGATATTTAGGTCTGGAGAGACTTCATAATGGTCTGGTTTTATCATTCCAGAGACTATTCCTTCTCCTAGACCATAGACTGCTTCAATTACTATGTTGTTGTTATTTTTTACAGGATTTTTTGTGAACATTACTCCTGATTTGTCAGAGTCTATCATTCTCTGAACAATTACTGATAGAGCAAATTTGTCTTTTGAGAAGCCTCTTTTTTTTCTGTAGTAGATTGCTCTTGCTGTGAATAAACTAGCTAGGACTTTTTTTACGTGAAGTATTAGAGCTGAGTTTCCTTTTACGTTAAGATAGCTTTCTTGTTGGCCTGCAAAGCTTGAGTCATCTAGATCTTCTGTTGTTGCACTTGATCTTACTGCAACAAATACTGGTTCTATACTATTTTTTAGAATACTTAGGGCGTATTTTCCAGCTGCTTCAAGTGATGATTTATCCACACTTAGATTTTCATAAGCTTCTATTATTTCTTCTTTTAAATCCTGAGGCATTTCTGCCTTTATTATTAGTTCTCTTATTTCTTTTGCTTTATCTTCAAGTTCCTGAGTGTAGTCAACATCAATACTTTCTAGAATTTCTTCAATCTGGTTTTTTATACCTGCTTTTTCAATAAAATGATAATAGGCTTTTGTCGTTATTACAAATGCTGGAGGTACTGGAAGTCTCGCATTATACATTTCTGCTAGATTTGCTCCCTTTCCACCAGCTATCATTCCAGAGTTTTTGTTTAACTCTGATAACCAGCGTATAAACTCGTTAGTAGACTTTGGTTTACTAGAAAGATCACCTCTTGCTGCCATATCTAAGCTAAAAAAAGATGATTAATAAAGTTTTTTATGGTGAAAAAGTTCTATTAAAATACTCTTCTATGGTAAATAAGTTATTTTTTATTAATATTTAATAAACTTAAAGTTATAATACTACCATATAACGGCTTTTTAGATATTCTACATCTCCATAAGCTTCTTCTATATTATTAGATCCAGATTTCCATCTTTGAAAAACTGCATCTGATGCAACACCCTGATTAGGAGCTAGCCTAGCATGGTTGCGAAATCCTTCAGGACCTTGGATTTCATGATTGTCTCTTGAAAAATCTCCCTTTCTTATTGGTCCATATTCTCTTCGAGTATCTAAAAAATCTAAAAATTCATCTAGGTTCATATCCTTCACTTTTTTATTTGGTATAAATCTAGGTTTAGGTTTATGGTATGGGGGCATTTTCATTTTATTATTTAAAATTTGACATTTATAAATCTTTCCATTTGTAACTATTGTTTAGGAGTTAAAATCCCATTTTAAAGAACTCTTTTGACATGCCATTATAATATTGAAGACAGCTTCTTGTTCTATCTAGATTGTGATCTGAAGAGCTCTCATACTTTGAAGGATCCCAGGCGAAATATGATTCGTGGAAGAAGTCTGTTAAGAATCTGGCAGCTAGTTCTAGAGTAATTAGGCCTACTGATTTCTTTATTAGACTTTTATCATATGGAAGAGGATTCTCTGAGTTGTAGCCTTCAACAGCTGAGTGATAGAGCTGAGGATTAAAAGTATTATCAACTTTACACCAGGCTCTAAGAGCATCTCCTAAGTCTATTAATGGAGAGGCTTCCATTAGAGTATCTAGATCTAGGATAGAGATTATTTTTCCATCTTTTATTAAAAAGTTTTCAAAATTTGGGTCTCCATGTATAATAGTTTTTTCCAAATTTTCTGGAAGATAATGATTTTCTATTCTTGAGGCTATGAATTGATACTCTCCTTCAAGTTTTTCATGTTTTTCTTTATATTTCTTATCATTATAAGCTACTTCTAATTCTGATATTTTTCTTTTAGTATCATGAAAACCATCGAGAGAGAATCTTGGCTTGAAATTTGAAGCATTCATAATCCTATGAAACTTTCCTAGTGTTCTTCCAAGTTCAAAAGTAGTGTCGGGAGTTGGCTTTGGAAAACCATCATTTGGAATATACTCAAAGACTCTCCACAAATTTGAGTTTCTATAAAACGGCTTTCCATAAATTGATTGTAGAAGAACTGGAACGTGTAGTCCACTTGTTCTTAGATAACTCTGAACATCTTGATAGTCTTGAATTGTTCTCTCATCAAATATTTCGCTAAGTCTTTGAAAGACAAAGGTTCCTTTTTGTGTTTTTACTATGTGTGAACTGTTAACTATTCCATCATTCATTTCTTTATTTTCAGTTATATTACCAAGATCAAATTGGTTTGATACTTCCTGAAGCTTTTTTCTTTCC
>DYHK01000023.1:7899-10296 GCA_020724205.1 Candidatus Aenigmatarchaeum sp.
AAAATCTTGCTTAATAAGGCTTATTAAAAGAATTATAATAGTATTATGAAAAGATTTATAAAAGGTAAGAAACTGAGAAAGTTATGAAAATCGTTAATAAGGTAAATGGGAAGAATCTTAGTCTTAAAACTAATGAAATTTCAGCGTCTGAGATTAATAGCTTATCTAATCCTTTATCAATAAAGATTCTTAAGACCTTAAGAGATGAGCCAATGTATCCTAAGCAGATAGCTAAGAAGCTTAAGATTCACGAACAGAATATTTATTATTATATGAGAAAATTTGAGAAGGCAGGAATTGTTAGGGTTGTAAAACAAGAAAATATTAATGGTACTATAGCTAAATTTTATGCTTTAACCTCTGACTCTTTTTTCTTTAAGATTGGAGATTTTAAAGAGAGTTTTAAAGATGATGAGAGGGAATCTGGATTTTTTAAGAATTTTATTCAGGATGGAGATTTGAATGCATTGGTTATAGTTGGTAGTCCGGATCCTCACGGACCTATGAAGGCAAGAAGTAGGGATGGGTATTTTGGAATGGATTTAGCTTTATTTCTTGGTACTTTTCTTAGCGGGGTTTCTGATCTTAAGGTTAGATTAGACACTGAAGTTAATGATAAGGAGTTAAAGGAGAATAATTTGATTGTTATTGGCGGTCCGATTGTAAATAAGATTTCTGAGATGATTGGAAGAGATATGGAGGTTTATTATGATGAGAATAAAAAGGGATTTTATTCAATGATCTCTAAGAAGCTTTATGTTCACGATGATATTGGAGTTATAAATAAGTTCAAGAGTCCATTTAATAAGGATAAAGAAATTATTTTTATTGCTGGTGTCAGAAACTCTGGAACTAAGTCAGCAATTATAGCATTTATTAAACATCTTAAGGAAATTGAAAAGGGAAATAATCTGAATCATAAGGTATTTAGTAAAGTAGTTGAGGGAATAGATTTTAATTCAGATGGTGTTGTAGATGATGTTGAGTTTCTAGAGTAATTATGCTCGATTTAGATTCTTTATTAGGTCAGATTTTGTAATTATTCCTATAACATCTTCTTTATCTTTAACTAAGATTGAATTATAATACCTTAAAAGATTTTTAATCACTTCTAACCCTGTTTCCGGAGATATAATGGGGGGAAGGTCTTCCATTATTTGTTCTGCTGAAGTGTTTTTGTTTAGGTTTTCTTCCTTTATTATTGAATTTTCATATATAATTCCAATTACCTTTTTATTATTCATTACAGGAAGCTGAGAGATAGAGTGTTTTATCATAAGATTTGTTATTTTAGGTAATTTTTCTTTTTTATCAATCCATATTAGGTTTTTAGTCATAATTTCTTTTGCTTTTATTTCCTTTATTTTAGATAGTTTTTCTATAGCCACTTCAATCTTTTTAACTTTAGAATAAGTTGGATCAAGATTGCTTGACTCTATTTTAGCAATTAGGCTTTGACTTACTCCACTTTCCTTAGCAAATTGATTTTGTGTTAGGTTTAGTTGCTTTCTTATTTTCTTTAACTGTGTTATATCAAATACCATTAATTTCTTAGTTTAGCTATATTTTTAAATATTCCTATAGGAATATTATTGTCAATAAAATATTAATATGTCTTTTATTATCATAATTAAATAAAAATGGAAAAAGAAAATAACATAAATCAAGAGAGAAAGAAGATTTTAGTTGTGAAGGATTTAGAAGTTAGAGTACATAATATAGGTGATATTTCTTCTAGGTTGGTAAAGATAACACGTGAAGAGGCTAAAAATTATGAATTATTGGGAGGAGCATCAAGTAGTTTTGGCGGATCAATGGGCTTAAATCATTGCATCTACATGGGATTAAAATATTGTGATGGGTTTGCAGGTAAGGCTAAGTATTATGTAAAAAAGAGTTTTGATGATTTGGAAGCTGATAATCCTATGCAAAAACCTGAAAATAATGGATGTCTGTTTATTGATTTTTATGGAGATAAAAATGCAAAGTAAAAGAAGTTACAAAGTTGAACTTGTCAAAATGGTAGCTGATTTTAGGAATACTGATTTACGTTTTTATGCTGTACCCAATCATGATAGTTATGGATATATTTCCTCTACATGTGGTAGAGAGAGGAATAATGATTTTTACACACTAATTAGAAAAATGGATGAAAATGGTGTTGTTAAGACTATGGGTGGAGGTTATGCGGGAACAGTACAAAGACTCATTTATGGAGTTTTATCTAGAGATGGATATAGTTTAACTAATGTTTTTGAAATTTCTTCTAAAGATTTTTACAGACTTGGTAAACCGTCAAAGTTATTTATAGAAGAAACAAAAAAGGTTTTGCCATTAAAACAGAAAGATTAATTTTACTGAGCTTGATTTTTTGTTATAAGAATTTTTGTACTACAA
>DYHK01000024.1 GCA_020724205.1 Candidatus Aenigmatarchaeum sp.
AAAACCAAGTCTTTGAGTATTAAAAACTTTCCACAATAAATTTATATATAAAAAATCCCATCCCAATACATGCTTGATATAAATCTAATACGTAATAATCCGGAACTTGTAAAAAAGAATCAGATAAAAGCAGGGAAAAAATCAATAGAGGTTGATGAGCTTCTAAAACTTGATAAAAAATGGAGGGAAACAAAAACAGAGCTAGACTCTCTAAGGTCTAAAAGAAATCAGGTATCAGAACAGATAAACCATGCTAAAAAAAAGAATGATCAAAAACTATTCCAAGAGCTATTAAAGCAAGCTAAAGAAATTCCAGAAGAGATTAAAGCAAAAGAAGAGCATGAAAAAGAGCTTAAAGAAAAAATAAATTCTATACTATCAGGACTTCCAAATATTATCTCTAAAGAAACTCCAACAGGAAAAGACTCTAGTGATAATAAAGAAATAAAAAAGGTAGGAAAAATACCAAAATTTACCTTCCCAATTAAAACTCATGTAGAGTTAGCAGAAGCTCTAGGAATAGCAGACTTTGAACAATCTGCCCAAGTATCTGGAAATGGTTTCTACTATCTAAAAAATGAGTTAGCAATCCTAAATCAGGCACTTATAAGATTTACAATTGACTACATGAGAAAAAAAGGCTACGAATACATAGAAACTCCTCTAATGATAAATAAAGACATCCTAACCTCTTCAGAAGGATTTCAAGCAATACAAAACTCAATCTACGAGGTTAAAGACACAGACTCGGTTCTGATAGGAACAGCAGAGCACTCTCTGATGGCCATGCATAAAGACCAAGTCTTTCAAGAAGATGAGCTACCGAAGAAATACTTCTCTTACTCCATGTGCTTCAGAAAAGAAATAGGTGCTCACGGAATAAATGAAAAAGGTCTTTGGAGAACTCATCAGTTTAACAAAGTAGAACAATTTATTTTTTGTTTACCTGAACAATCAGTAAAATTCTACGATGAACTCCTAAAAAACTCAGAAGGAATCTTAAAAGAATTAGGCTTGCCATACAGAGTTTTAGAAATATGTACAGGAGATCTAGCAAAATGGAAGTATAGAAGTGCTGATTTAGAGGTTTGGAGACCAACAACTAAATCTTATGGAGAAGTAATGTCTCTTTCGAATATAACCGACTACCAAGCCCGGGATCACAATATAAAAGTTCAGAGAAAAAACCAAGAGCGCCAGGTTGTACACACCCTAAATAATACAGCAATGGCTACCTCGAGAATACTAGTAACAATTATAGAAAACTTCCAGAATAAAGATGGTTCTGTAACAATTCCAAAAGCCCTTCACAAATATACTGGTTTCAAGAAAATCTCTCCAAAAAAGAAATAAGCTGGCCCAAGCGTATAACTTAATAGAACACGTTCACAAAGGTTCAGTAATAAACTTATTAGAAGCAATTGTATATCCAGATCAAGATGAACTACTGCCAGTAATAATGGAGGTAAATCAAGAAAATCTAACAGCTTCCTTAAATTTTAGCAGAATCATAAAACATCCTCCAGATAACTCTAAAGAGAATACTTATCAGTCACTAGATTATTAATAAAGCTTCTAATCACAGCAAAGTGTAAGGTGTCTACTAAAAAATAAGTTAAATAATCAATTAAAATTTTATCTTAATAAAATTTCCAATTTATAAATATCATATAATAACATCTGGATTTTAGTCACATTACCTTCCAAGTTTCAATAACTATTGTATCAAATTAAAGTCTTAAATATCTTAATCTAAAGTCTCTTGTTCACCATCAGCCTCTACAAGCTTAGCAATATCTCCAACATGATCTCCTGGTTTAAGATTAATTATCCTCACACCTTGAGCTGCACGACCCATTACCCTAATATTCTTCACCTTAGTTCTTATAGCCATTCCCTTCTTAGTTGTCACAACAATAGTATCTTTTTCATCAACATCAATTGTTCTTACAACCTTTCCAGTCTTATCACTAACCTTAATATTAATAACTCCCTTTCCAGCTCTTCCAGTCAGTCTATAATCTTCTACCTCTGATCTCTTTCCATATCCCTTATCTGTAATTGTTAAAATAGTTGTCTTAGTTTTTTCTAAAGGAACTACTTCCATGCTAACAACATAATCTCCCTTATCTAATTTAATTCCAGCAACTCCGTAACTAGCCCTTCCCATATTCCTTACCTCATCTGAATTAAACCTAATTGCCTGTCCATCAGCACTCATTAACATTACTTCTTGTTTATCACTTACTCTTCTAACATCAACTACTGAATCAGAATTATCACTTGGTAAATTAATTATTCTAACTCCCACATTTCTAGGTTTTGCAAACATGCTTAAACTTATCTTCTTAACCATTCCAAGTTTTGTAACCATAAACATATAATCTTTGAAATCTTTTACAGCTATAACATTTGAAATCTCATCATCCTTGATATTAAGAAGATTAACAATTGCCTGTCCCTTTCCATACCTCTGAGTCTCAGGAACCTTATGTGCCTTAAGCCACATTAATCTTCCACGCTTAGTAAATAATAATAAGTAATCATGTGTAGAACAAGTTAATAACTGCTTAACAAAATCATCAGTTGATAAGTCTGTTCCAATAACTCCCTTTCCTCCACGTCTTTGCTCATGGTATGCCTTGAAAGGCATTCTCTTAATATATCCCTTCTCTGTAATTGTAATAACAACATCCTGTTTCAATACTAAATCTTTTTCTTCAATTTCCTTAACAGCCTTAATTACCTTAGTTCTTCTCTCATCACCATAATTCTTTTTCAGTTCATTTAACTCCTTCTTAATTATCTTTAAAATTTCTTTTTCATCACCAAGTATTATTTTTAATTCTTTTATAGTCTCTTTCAAATCTTTTTCTTCTTTCTCTAATTTTTCTCTTTCAAGAGTTGTTAGTTGCTTAAGAGTTATTTCTAATATAGCTTCTGCCTGCTTCTTACTCAGACCAAACTTACTCTGTAAATTCTCAGAAGCCTCTAAAGTTGCCTTACTCTTCTTAATAGTCTCAATAATCTTATCAATCTGTCTCTGAGCAATTAAAAGACCTTCAACAATATGCAATCTTGCTTCAGCTTTTCTTAAATCAAACTCGCTTCTCTTTCTAATTATTTTTCTTCTATGTAAAATATAAGCCTGTAAGATTTGTTTTAACCCAAGAGTTTTTGGAACCCCATTATCTAAAGCAACAAAAGCTGCATTAAATCTAGTCTGTAAATTTGTACTCTTATACAATCTATTTATTGTAAACTTTGGATCAACCCCTTTTCTTAACTCAATAACAACTCTTACCTTTCCCTTAGCACTCTCATCTCTTATATCAGAGACATCTGTTAGTTTTTTATCTCTGGCCAACTCAGCAATCTGCTTAACAAGCTCTGCCTTATTTACCTGATAAGGAACCTCTTCAATAATAACTGCCTCTTTTGTCTTTCCACTCTCAGTCTTAACACTTCCCCTAACAGTAACAGCTCCTCTTCCAGTTGTATACATCTCTAATAAATTGTCAGCAACCATAACCCCTCCTGTCGGAAAGTCAGGCCCCTTAATTATTTCTAATAGCTCCTTAATATCTGCATTAGGAGAATCAATTAATTTTATTATAGCATCACAAACCTCTGTTAAATTATGTGGAGGAATATTAGTAGCCATTCCAACAGCAATTCCACTCGAGCCATTAATCAATAAATTTGGAAGCTTACCAGGCAGGACTAAAGGCTCTTTTAAAGAGTTATCAAAATTTCCAACAAAATTAACAGTCTCTTTATCTAAATCTTCTAGTAACTCTAAAGAAATCTTATCTAACTTAGCCTCAGTATATCTCATAGAAGCAGCAGCATCTGCATCCATACTTCCAAAGTTTCCCTGTCCCTTAATCAAAGGATATCTCAAAGAAAAATCCTGAGCCATTCTTACTAGAGCATCATAAATAGAAGCGTCTCCATGAGGATGATACTTACCCATTGTATCTCCAACAATTCTCGCACATTTTTTTGTTGGCCCCTTACCCAGTCCCATCTCATCCATTGCATAAAGAATTCTTCTGTGTACAGGTTTCAAACCATCCTCAACAGCAGGCAACGCACGAGAAACAATAACACTCATTGCATAATCAATATATGCCTTCTGCATCTCTGTAGAAATTTCAGTATTAATAACTCTATCAACTCCTAAATCCTTAAGATTAACCTCTTCTTTAGAAAGAGTTTCTACATCTCCATTGCTCTCGCTATCTTTTCCCTCACTTTCATTTTCTTCTTCAGACTCTTCCATTTCTTCTTCAAAGTCTTCTTCGTCTTCTTTATGTTTTTTCGGTGTCATTTTCTCTTAATTTTCTCAGCAACCTTATTTAATTCTTCAATTGATTTTTTAGGGCCTTCAAGAGTTGTTACATAACCCTCATATTTATCAAAATAAATCTCTCTATCTCCCCACATTTCCTTAAATTTTTTATTTAATCCATGTAAGGGATATAATTTAATATGCACATGATTTATGCCCATACCTTCCATAATCATAGATGTTCTCTGAACTTTTAATTTCATATCTAATAATTTAGCAACTTTTTTAGTAGCAAGCATGAGATCTGAATAATCTTTATCTTTCATATCAAAAGCATAAGAATCAAAATGTTTTTTTGTTAATATTAATGTCATTCCTTCTGTATTTGGGTGGTTCCCAAGTACAGCTAAATGTTTTTTATCTTCCCAAATTTTAACACTTGGTAATTCTCCACTTATAACCTTGCAAAATATACACTGTCTCATCTTAAATATCCAACTCCGCAATATTTGCATTTACTTCAATGAATTTTCTTCTAGGACCAACAGCATCTCCCATAAGCATTGTAAAAACCTCATCTGCTCTAACAGCATCATCAACAGTTACCTTCTTTAAAATTCTAGTTTTAGGATCCATAGTTGTCTCCCAAAGCTGCTCTGGATTCATCTCTCCTAATCCCTTAAACCTTTGAACATCTGGATTTCCCTCAATCTTCTTTAGTGTCTTTTCTAACTCCTCATCACTATAAACATAATGTATCTTTCCCTTTCCTCTAATCCTATATAATGGAGACATAGCAACATAGATATTTCCATTATCAATTAATTCAGGAACATATCTATAAAAAAATGTTAATAATAAAGTTCTAATATGCTGTCCATCAACATCAGCATCACTCATAATTATTATCTTATTATATCTTAATTTTTTAATATCAAAATTCTCTTTAATTCCTGCTCCAATAGCTGTAATTAGATTAACAATCTCATCATTTCCAAGAACCTTAACAGGCATTGCCTTCTCAACATTAAGAGGTTTTCCTTTCAATGGTAAAATAGCCTGGAACTCTTTGTCACGAGCCATCTTTGCACTTCCTCCAGCAGAATCTCCCTCAACAATATACAACTCAGTAGACTCAAACTTCTTAGAAGAACAATCTGCTAACTTTCCAGGAAGTCCAGAGAAACCAACCACACTCTTTCTTCTAACTAGGTCTCTTGCCTTTCTTGCAGCCTCTCTTGCCTTAGCAGCACTAACACACTTATTTGCAATCTTACTTGCAATATCAGGATTCTCTTCAAAGAATTCTGTTAAGGCAATACTTGAGACCGAATCAACATATCCCTTTACCTCAGAATTTCCTAACTTAGTCTTAGTCTGCCCCTCAAACTGTGGATCTTTTATTCTTATACTAACAATAGCAGTTAATCCCTCACGAACATCATCTCCAGTTAACTTCTCATTCTTTAACATTCCCTTCTTAGTTGCATAATCATTAATCGCTCTAGTTAAAGCAGTCTTAAATCCAGAAATATGAGTTCCACCCTCAACAGTATTAATTGTATTAACAAAACCAAAAATATTTTCCTGATACCCATCAACATACTGAACACCTACTTCAATAATAGTTGAATCAGTCTGCTTCTTAAAATAAATTGGCTTGTGTATAGGAGACTTTGAACGATTTATCCACTTAACAAACTCTGTTAATCCTCCCTCATAATGAAACTCTTCCTTCTTTCCCTCACGGTCATCCTTAACAATTATCTTAGCACCAGGATTTAAGAAAGCTAACTCTCTCACACGATTAACAATAACAGAAAAATCAAAATTAACAGTTGAAAAAATCTCATCATCAGGATAAAAAGTCACAGAAGTTCCAGTCTCTCCATCCTTTACACTACCAGTAACCCTTACAGGACCTTGAGGAACACCAATCTTATAAGTTTGCTCGTGTATCTTTCCATCTCTTTTTACTTGAACTATTAATTTTTTAGATAAAGCATTTACACAGCTTACTCCAACCCCATGTAATCCTCCAGAAATCTGATAAGCCTTACTCTCAAACTTTCCTCCTGCGTGAAGCTTAGTCATTACAATCTCTAAAGCAGACTTTCCAGACTCGTGCTTATCAACTGGTATTCCACGGCCATTATCTACAACAGTCAGACTTCCATCCTGATTTATAGTTACCTCAATAAGAGTTGCAAATCCTCCCTGCACCTCATCAATAGAATTATCAACTACCTCATAAAAACAATGATGCAAACCCTCTTTAGAAGTACTTCCAATATACATTGCAGGTCTCTTTCTAACAGCTTCCAGACCTTCCAGAACCTTAATTGATTTTGCACTGTATTCTTCTGCCATGTTAATATCACCTAGAAAATTTGGAAAAATTTTCTTAAAATTTACACCCTGAAAAAGCCTCTAGTCTTTAAAAAGCTTTCCATGCAAAAATAGCACTTTACCGACGATAAATTTTAAAAAAGCTACAACATAAATATTTATTAATAGAATTATGGTAAATAAAAGATGGTATTAGAAAGAGACTATACTGAAGCAGATTTAGAAGCCTCCTTAAAGAGGTTTTTTAAGACAAATTCACCTGAAGCAACTATTCTTATAGATGGTCATGAGTGCAGAAGTCAGTTTAAAAGGGATGGAGTCAATTATGGTATTGATCAAGGATGGTTAGAGGTAGATGAAGATATTAATGAAGACCAGTATGGTGCAGTAACTTATAAATTGACTGAATTAGGCAAAAAACATTTTAAACTAAGATAAATAATTTTATTCAGAATTATTCTTATCTTCAATTACATTCTCTTCTAAGTGTTTCTTGTCCTTCTTTCTTATCCAGTTAACCTTTTCAGATTTTCTTCCAAGCTTATGATTCTTCTGGCACTTACTAGAACAGAAATATAAAATTTCTCCGTTAGTCATAACAAATGTTAGCCCTCTAGGATTCTCATAATTTTTTTTACAATAACTACACTGTGGCATCTTAAGCAGAGCCTCCTGCATTTATAGATTTAAAAACTAAAATAGTGAGGTTATCTTCAGTTTTATGTTTATTTGTAAAAAAATGCCCAGAAGAATGATATTCTGCCATAACATATAACTCATCTACACTAGAAGGAAATATTACATATCCTCTAGAACCATCTCTCGTTCTTAAATCATAAGAATCCATATCTCCTTGCCTAATCAAAAAGCTATAGAATTTCTCATCAGGATTTACATGATCAATAATTATCCCTCCAATTAAATTATCATTCTCATTGCTAACAGGATCAAATGTTCTCCATCTAGATAAATCAAGTCTAGTATTCATCTTAAGTATACGCTCCTCTTGTAACCTTACTTCTTATTCTTCTAGCCTCAATTTCAGTTTCTCTTAACATAAGAACATCATTTATCTTAACAGGCCCCTTAACATTTCTTCTCATACTTCTTCCCTTATTTCTCCCATCAAGAATCTTAGCCTTAACCTGAGTTACCTCTCCTCTAAATCCTGTTCTTCCAAGAATATCTTCAACAACAGCTGGAACAGCTAATCCATCTCCAATCCTGATTACCTTTTTCTTCTGCTGCTCGTTCTGTTGGTTCTTTTCATCTGCCATTTTGATAAAAAATTATTTTAATGTTTTAAAGCATGAATGTCTTTCTCTGCTTCACCAGCTGCAATAACTGCAACAGATGAACATGCAACCTTCAAACCAACTGAAATCCCCAACTTCTGCTTACTGTCAACTTCTCCATACTTAATACCCTTCTCCTTACATAAAAGTGCAAGGTGCTGAATAATTTCTTTTGGAGAAACATCTGAAGCAGCAACTACAAATTTAGCAGTTCCTCTCTCTATTGCTTTTGTAACTTCGTTAGTTCCCTTCTCGATTTTTCCAGTTTTCTTTGCTTTTTCAACAATTGTATAGAAGTCCATTTTTGGCCTCCGTAATTTATTTCACCGTTTACTTCATCGGTCTTAATTTAATCACTCTAAGGGTTTATAAACCTTATTCTTACAAAATCTAGAAATCATAGGCCTTATTCTTGGAATTTCTGGTAACTCTTCAATCTCAGAACACCTTAAAGATGAAAAATCTACTAATTTGCGAGCTTCTTCATTCATAGGAATTTTAATTTCTTCAATACAACTCTCTAGTTCTAAAGGTTTTTGTAAAATTCTTGGTTCTTCTTCTAAATCAACATCCACCACTATATTATATTGAGGTCTTAAAATTGCATCATATCTAGATGTTAATTCACGAGGAGAAATTAAGTCATATTGAGGTCTTAAAAGTTGAAGAGAAATTAAATCATAAAGCTTATTATGATAGTAAATACCTTCTCTAAAGAAATAATAAGCATTAATTTTTGCATTTTCTAAATCTAAAGAAGAATAAAAAGAGGTATGAATTTCAAATGTTTTTAAATTATCAAGAGCTATAGCTCTAACATGATAAAAAGTATGTTCTTGATGTTTAGCTAATAATTGCCTCCCAAAATCATCATGGGCAAAAATGTCCAAAATATCATGAGACATATCACCAACCTTAATTTTATCTCCAATACGAGATCTTAATTTTCTATAAATAATTTCTGGATCAAGACTACTTCTTTCTACCTTAACATTAAAATACTGCTCTACAAGTTCAATACTCTTAGATTCCTTATTATAGTAATATATTTTTGTACAACATTGCATTTAATAGCTTAGAATACTATCTTTTAAACTTTTTTATCTCCAAGTAACCTCAACATCATCTGTTCTCTGCCTAGCACTTATATCTAACTTCTCAAAAGCTTTTGTTCCAGGTTTAATCTTAATTCCAGACTTAAACTCAATTTCTCCTAAATATGCAATCATAGCTGCGTTGTCAGTTAAAAACTGATTTTCAGGGCAGAACATCTTACAGTTTCTTGAACGACACATAATCTCAGCCATTTCTTTCAACCTAGTATTACAAGCAACTCCTCCTGCTAAAACTAATTCCTTTTTTCCAGTGTGTGCTAAAGCCCTCTCACTTGCCTCAATTAACATTGCAAACACGGTTTCCTGTAAACTAAAAGATAAATCTGCTAGCTTATACTTTTTAGAATCTAACATCTGTTTTAACTTAGTCTGCATTCCAGAAAAACTAACATCCATTCCCTTAATAGAATAAGGAAGCTCAATATACTCTAACTTCTCTCCACTAGACTTAGCATCCTCAACAATCTTAGCAATCTTAGGCCCTCCAGGAAAACCCAAACCAGCATGTCTTGCAAAAGTATCAATAAAATTTCCAACACCAATATCTAGAGTCTCACCAAAAACCCTATACTTTCCAGAAGCATAAGCAATTATCTGTGTATTAGCTCCAGAAGCATATAACATAACAGGATCACTAGCTCCAGTTATACTTCCAATTTCCTGATGTGCTATACAATGATTAACAGGAACTAAAGGAACTCCTAACTCCTTAGCTAATTTCTTAGCAAAATGAATTCCTGCTAGTAAACACGGAGCTAAACCAGGCCCCTGAGAAAATGCAATCGCTTTAATCTGTTTCTTATCAATTCCAGCAACCTCGAGTGCTTTATTTAAAATAACTTCACTTACTTCTCTATGATGATTTGCAGCATCACTTGGTATTATCCCTCCACGCTCTGTAGTATATGCATCTTTTACATTTGCAATTACCTTCCCATTGTGTACAATTCCAATACCAAAAGTGTGTGCTGTTGATTCAATACCTAAAATATAATTTTTATCAGACATTAAAATCAAACACAGAATTATTATATAAATCTAATCAAAAAGAAAAAGTATAAATTAAAAAATAAAAACGTAGATCAAAAGAAAGTTTAGTAAAAGAAAACTTGGTGTCTTTTAGAAATTACCTTCTTTTCTTTTTAGCAGAT
>DYHK01000123.1 GCA_020724205.1 Candidatus Aenigmatarchaeum sp.
ATCCACGCTATAGCTTTTACACTCTTTTACAATAGTATCTCTAAACACGTTAAAAAACTTCTTGCAATTATCATCTTTAGCAAGTCTTACACTGAAAAGCATGCGAAAAGTTTCATAAGTAGGTAATTTTGGATTGCCATACTCATCACTCTCAAATCCAAGTAGAAGAGCATCTTTTGGATGCTCTCTGAGATGTGCCCACATTTCTTTTACCCAGCTAAACTTTCCTAAGAAGAAAAACGGTACTGATTTTATCATTGCTTTATCGGGATAGTCTCTACGCCATTTTTCTCCCTCATAAAGAGAGTTGTAAAAAGAAAATATCTCTGGGCAAGGTTCTAGATCCAGCCAACTTAAAAACTCTGCAGCAGTTACCAGCTTTCCAGTTGCTGGATCTACAAATCCTTCCGAGACTCTTCTCAGTTCTTCTACAAACTCTTTATCCAGGTCGCCATACCACTTTTCCTCTCTCCCCCGATAACTAGTTAATATCCTTCTAATCAAGTTCGCAAAGAGAATAGTTTTGAGTGGGTAAATACCTTATCTTTTTTGTGAAAAATGCATTAGAACGTTCTTGTAAACCAAAGTTCTATCATATCTTCTGCCTAAACTGTCTCAACTTTGTTCTTCTAAAGATGTGTTGCGGTAAAAGAACGTGTCCTAGATGCAATTTTATAAAATTTTTAAAACTTAAATCCAAATATCGCAGACATATCTTAAATGTAAAACATCCTAAATTTCTAACATTAACTCTAAGAACTACTTGGGAGTTGAATAAAGAAGTAATTCAAAAAGTTAGAGTATTTGTAAAGAATCTTCTGAGAAGGAAACCATTTAATAGACTAATTCTAGGCGGTTTTTATACAATAGAAATTAAACCAAAATCCATTGGCTGGAATATCCATGTTCATATGATAGTTGATGCATATTTCATTCCTGTAAAGTTATTGTCAAAACATTGGAGAGAGATTACGAAATATTCATTTGTCGTGGATATTAGAGAAATATGGTACAGACGAGGGGCACTGAGTTATGTTCTAAAGTATTTATGCAAGATTCCTATTATGGATGAGTGGCAAGAGGCTATATATTTAGAGGCAACAAATAATCTGAAAATAATACAAAGCTTTGGGAGTATGTATAATGTAAAAATACAGAAGGGTAAGTATCGCTGTCAGTTTTGTAATAGTGAAAGGATTGTGATAATAGAATTTCTATCGTTTGTTGATATTCAAATTCTTGAGCCTGTGCTGCCGCCCGATCTAAGGGTGTAGGTGGGCGGGCTTTACTTGTTATACTGATCAATACAAGAATTAATTTTGCATTATATTAAATTATCATTAATTCCATTACATTTACATTTAATTAATTTATTTAATTAAATTAAAAAAACAATTGGATGGTTGA
>DYHK01000124.1 GCA_020724205.1 Candidatus Aenigmatarchaeum sp.
TATTATGTTCGGCTGGCAGTCGAATGATTCGGGTTCGATTCCCGGCGAGTCCATTCGGGAATTGAGTGCACACAGAATAAATTTATATTGTGGATTTAGAAACTATTATAAATAATTATAATTTAATAAAAAAATGAAAAGACATTTTTATTATTCTCATGATAAAAAATATTATAAAAACGAGAGGTATTTGATAGGTTTACTTTTGTTTTCGATAATTTGTTTAGGAGTCATTTATTTTATGGGTTTCAAAACTGGAAATGTTATAGCTGGATTTGATGGATTCAAGGTAGGTGAGAAGGCGGAAGGGAGCGTCATAGTAACAATTGAAGAAGGAGATTTAATAGATGTAGATACTCCAATCTTCTTAGCAATAAGTAAGAAAGATGTCGTAGTTTATTCAAGGTCATTGAGATTTGAAGAATTTTTAAGTTCGTCCAGAAATAAAATCTTACCTGTTGAAAAAAATGGGAAAAGATTCTTCGAAGATGAAGGGAGTTATAAAATTAATTTAGGAGAGATAATAGAATATGAATTTAATGAAACTGGAAAATATGAATTAATCTTTTCAATGCCTTCTTTTGATTTAACTGAAATAAAGTCTTTCGAAGTTAATTAATATTGCTTAATTTAATACTATCTTATTAACTCTTGTTTACTTAATAGTAATATATTAAAAATATATTAGTTAAGTTTATATATCTTTGAGAGTAATTTATAAAAAAGAGGGATTAAAATTGGCTTTATTAAACATAAAAGGGTATTCGTGCGAGAGGTGTAAACATATGTGGGTTTCTAGAAATTTGAATTCTAATAAATCAAAAGTGCCTATTGTTTGTCCACGATGTAAAAGCCCGTATTGGAATATTCCTAAAAAAAGAGGTGGAAAAAGATGAAATTTAGATTGTTAGTTTTAGGAGTGTTAGTAATTTCTTTAATGTATGGAGTTTCCGCGGCTTGTACGGGAACAAGTTATTCTGGAAGTGGGAATTGGGATATTGCAGATACGACTTATTGTAGTGATATGAGTATAACGCTAAGTGGAAATTTGAATATTAACTCGGGAGCTAACTTAACTTTTGAGAATGTGACATTAATCGTAAATGCAGCTTCTAATGGTCAATATATAATAAATAATGGAGGTTATTTCTTAGCAAATAGATCTAATTTTACTTCTGCATTGTCCTCTGGTTCAGGAAATTGGAGATGGGGCAACGGAGTTAATTCAGAGCTTTATTTATACAATAATGATATTCAAAATTGGGGTTATGGGAGCGTGACAGGTTTGAATATCAGCGGAGATAATTCAATTTTAGATGGGAATAGATTTAGATTTATTTTTGGGGCAGTAGATTTTGATTATAATACTCATGTTGCGATTTACGGA
>DYHK01000125.1 GCA_020724205.1 Candidatus Aenigmatarchaeum sp.
TACTGAGCCTGATGTCATCCCAACTATAAAAATCGCCCCAATTAATGCTGATGTTTTGTATGGATTTTCTAGCCATTCTTTCATGAGTTTTTTAATTCCTCTTCTTTATATTTACCACTAACATGGGACTTCCCTTTCAGTCATTATTTTCCTCTCCCATGGAATTGTTCGTGGATTTCGTGTAATTGTTTGTTTGTGACATGGGTATAAATCTGGGTTGTTGATATGTTTTTATGCCCCAGCATTTCCTGCACTGACCTAATATCAGCCCCTGCAATCAATAAATCTGTGGCGTAGGAGTGACGGAGGGTATGAACACTGGCATCAACTGAAAGTTTTATTTTTCTTACATATTTTTTAACCAATCTTTCAACCGATCGGGGAGTGAGTCTCATGTTTTCAGTAAATTTTCCCTTATGCCTAATAAATAACGCCTTGTCATCATCTTTTCTTAAATCTAGATATTTTTTTAAATACTCAGATGCCCTTTGGGAAAGAAAAACAACTCTACCTCTTCCTCCTTTACCGGTTATCCCAAATTCACGCCTTACTAAATCTATTTTATCCCTGTTTAATCCTGTCAATTCAGAAACACGAAGGCCTGTAGAAAATAACACCTCAAGTATTGCCTTGTCCCTAATCCCTTGTATATCAGATAGGGTAGGGGCATTAAGTAATCTATCTACTTGTTCCCCACTTAAGAATTTAACTTGTCTATCAGGAATTTTGGGTAATTCAATCTTATCAGGTGCCATTACTTGATAGTCGTTATGGAGTAACCACTTCAGAAGTGATCGTAGTGCAATAGCATGATATCCCTGAGTTTTTTTACCCAATCCCATCTTTGCTAAATATGCTCTAAAATCATGGACGACATCCTGGTTAATTGACTTAACATTTGTATCTTTATGATTTGTAATTAACCATTCAAGAAGCCTACTTAAATAATGTTTGTAATTTCTAATCGTTAAGGGAGAGCATCCTTTTTCGACAGATAAATAGTCTAGGAATTCATCTATTTTTTTTGATATTTCAGAATCTTTTGATCTGGCAGAATCCATCTACAATTAACTATATAGTTAATTGGGAAGTATGTCAATATTGTACGACACTAGAAATTTGTGGCCTTCTGTAATCAATTCTAAGGCCTGTTGAAACAAAAAGATGTATAAGTAATCATCTTCATTTATGTCGTATTATTGGGATATTCGGCCACTCACCCAAAATGACGGCATTTAGGGGATTAGAAACTAGAATTTAGGCACAAACCATAAGACACATAAAACATAAATAAAACAGAGAAAACACACAACTACTAATATTGATTAAGATATATGATTTAGAATTTATGATTAAAACAAAAACATAAAACATAAGTCCCCC
>DYHK01000126.1:0-247 GCA_020724205.1 Candidatus Aenigmatarchaeum sp.
GAAAGCCTTGAAGGAGTTTTAATTTAAGGTGTAAGGAGGATACTTCAAAATAACAGGCGTTGTTAAATCTTAGGGACTTTTAGCCATATTTTTCTCTCCTGTTAATTGCGGGACTTCTAAACTCTTTATGAGCATTGTTTCCCATTTATTTCCTTGAACTTCAATACCACACCTTTGAGCAGGTGTTAGTTTATCCTTAACTCCTTTCCTTACAAAATTATGGAATACCTTAAAACCATCTGCGTAA
>DYHK01000126.1:257-1379 GCA_020724205.1 Candidatus Aenigmatarchaeum sp.
TTTCATTTATTCCCCTTCTTACTTTCTGAAATTCTTTTTGATGTGTGTGGTGGTTTTCTATTGCATTGTTATTTATCTGCCTTCTTCTGCCTAAAATTGAGGTGTGTTTAACTTTCCTTTCTGCACCCCAATTTCTAAAAGTTTTTCTTATTCCGTCTTGATATGAATGCAACTTATCAGTTATGATTTGATAAGGTATTTTTCCGTTCTGTTCGTATGCCTGTGTCATAACTTCTTGAGCTTCTAAACCATCTATCATTAAACTTTCAACGACTAGATTAGATGCACAAGTAGATTTAGAGACTCCTTCTTCTCCTGTAATAGCTATTACTGCATCATAATCTATCTTAGCCCTCTTTAAGAAAGTAGTTGCACAATCATTTATAGTAATACTTTCATCTTCATACATTTTAAACTCCTGCGGCCTTCTTTAATCTATCAAGGCCAGTAGATTCTTCTTTAGTTGGAATACCTAATCTCAAAACTTTTTGTTTCTGCTCATATAACCATCTTTTATAAGTTCTTAATTCTCTAAGAAGTGTTGTAGGAACTTTAGATTTATTAGCAGAATTACTTATCCAATCAGAATATAATTTTTCTATTTGCTTTTCTTTCTCGTCTGCTTCTCTTTGTAGAACAGTCCACATTATAGAATATAATCTATCTGCATAAACATAAAGCAAGTAATGATATAATGATTTAATCAAAGGAATATCATTTTTATCCAATCCATAAGAGTATACTTGTCTAAATAACTCATCAACATTCCATTCCATCTGGACTATCTGTTTAAGACTATCTTGAGAAGTGTTAAATTCTGCTACTTGTTTCTTTGTAAAGATTGGTTCTTTTCCCGACATAGTATTCACTACATAGTAACATTTATAAAGTATTTATTTCTGTTAAATTTATGCCAGAGCGAGTTAAGAAACCAGAAGGACTAGGCGGATGGCTTTTATTGCCAATCTTCTTATTTATTTATAGTTCTGTTATGTCTATAAAAGATGCAGTTACATTCTTATCAGATTCATTTTATATTTTATCAATATTATCAATTATATCTTTCTTTTTATTTAGTTACACTTTAAACTTAATTTTTAGAAAGTCTAAATCAACTAAAAA
>DYHK01000127.1 GCA_020724205.1 Candidatus Aenigmatarchaeum sp.
CTTCAAGATCTTTATGATTATTCATTTCCCCCTTTACTGATCACTCATTACTGATCACTCATTACTGTTCACTCATTACTGATCACTCATCACAGCTTTAATATTCTTTCATCAGCACTTCATCACTTTGTTACTTTGTCACTTTTTTCGCCTTTAATAAGCTTTGAAC
The DNA here is from genome assembly GCA_020724205.1 of Candidatus Aenigmatarchaeum sp. Taxonomy (GTDB): domain Archaea; phylum Nanobdellota; class Nanobdellia; order Pacearchaeales; family GW2011-AR1; genus JACPLR01. The sequence continues at coordinate 170 of DYHK01000127.1, forward strand.
ACAGCTCCGCTACTGTTAGTCACACTAACTGTAGTTATGTTGTTAATTCTGGGGATTGAAACGCCCTCTTAAGCAAGATAAATCTTCTGTCTGCCCAAATTCGATAAATAATATAATGAAAATTTCGGTTTAATAAATAGCGATTTCCAACAAAATTTTTTTATAATGTAAATACATATCCTGTCAATGACTGTAATTGACAGAAACAGACAAAGAAAAAATTTATCAAAACCAAGAGTAATTTAATAAAGATAGATAACAGATATTAAAGCACTATTTTAATTTTTCGTTAAATTTTAGAATTACAGATTCTTTTTCGCGCTCTGTAAGACCATCAGATTTATTAGTTGTCTTAAAAAGGTCGAATATGTTCTGAACCTGATTGTTAACTTCCTTTTTTAGTGGAGTGTGAGGTTGATCAATTTCTTTTGAAGAAGTCTCATTTTCTATATTAAGTGCATGTTTTAGGAGCGAGATAATCTCTTCCCGTAAATCGATTACTTTATTAGTATCAGGAGCAGTTGGGGTAACTACTTTAACAGGTGAGGTTTTATCCTCTTCAATATTATTAATAGATGTAATAGATTCTTTTGGTTCAGCAGTAACAAGTTTTTCAGCAGAACTTTTTTCTTCATAATTTTTCACTAGCGAAGTTTCTTCATCTAAAATCTGTTTATCAGAATAATCGGGGTCGAATGCAAAGATAGCATCTGCGTAAATTTTGTCGTTCTGATTCTGAGCTTCAATCGCTCTCAAGTCGAAGCTGTAGATTTCTGCAAAATCGGGTTCACCTTCCCACCGGGTTAGAGATGTGAGTCCTAACTGCTGAATTTTGAATCTGAATCGATTGGGGTCGAGTTCAAATCTTAAATGTCTAAGATCTTTTATAGCGAAGATCGGATCGAAATAGATCAATTCCATTCTGCCGTGGATTTTAATAAAGTATCCATACTTTGTAGTATAAGCATCAAGATTATGAATATTGGTAAGGAGCCGGTAGATAATTAAATTTTTAGGTGATGGGTCTTTAACATAGCTGCAAACATCAAAGTAGCTGATGCGACGAGGATATTTCTTCTTCTCATTTTTATAAACAATCTTAAAACTGTCGTTAAAATTGAACAGGTTTTGAGAGTAGATAAGTACATCTTTGTTTCGGAGGTCTAAGGTTTCTAGAAGCATTCTATTTAGTTCTGGGTTCTGAGT
>DYHK01000128.1 GCA_020724205.1 Candidatus Aenigmatarchaeum sp.
TCTTTTCTTGCCAACCCCTAAAGCAATAGCAATTCTTCTGTGGCCATAACTAGGATTAACTTCTAAAACCTTGAGTATTTGATCTTTTAAAATTAAATCTTTGGTATTTTGCTTTTGATGATCCTCATAAAAGATTGTTCTTGAGACTGATAAAACTTTAGATAAAAGTTTTTTGTTAACTTTTGTAACCTTAGCCTCAATTACTTTGCCAAGAACTGTCTTTTTTTTGACTTTTCCACTTCAAGAGATAAAACACCAATAATTTCCTTTAACTGTTGGTTTTCTCTTTTGAGCTTGGCATAATCAAGCCATGTAACTTTCTTTGTAGTTTTGCCTCCAAGCCAATTGTAGATTGCTTTGTCTGAAATGCCATACTGTTTGGCCAAACCTGCCACTGATTCACCAGATTTAACCTTAGATAAGATTTCTTCTTTAACTTCTTGTGATACACCTCTTGTCAATTTTAATCACTTCCTTTAAAATGTAAGACTCAATTATATAGAATCTGTGTACATTTTAAGGGGTACTTGTCAATTTTAATTTGAGTAACATCAATATTTTTATTATCTAACATATCTAAAACAAGAGATTTTACACTTAAGTATTTTGACTTATTTTTAGTAGCTATTATTAGCTTCACATGATATTATATCAATAAAGTATTAAAATAATAATTAATGAATATCCCAAGTTTAAAATTTGTTAAAAATAAGTCAGACACTTTAGATATATTGCTTCATGGAAGTTCGGGAGGTATGAATTATTCGTTAATGCAAAAGATATTTAATGAGTGTGTAAGGCAAGGACATTCAGTAGCTAATTTTAACTTTCCATATTTTGAAAGAGGAGAAGAACAATCTTCAGGACCAGATTTAAAAGAAGAACTAGAAGCATTACAATCTATATTAGATGAATGCAAAGCTAAAGAGTATAAACATATTCGATTAATTGGTAAATCACTTGGAGCAATAATTGCAAGTTATTATTTAAAATCTTTATCAAAAGAAGAACAATCAAAATATTCAGTAATAGTTTTTGGATATGTTACAGGTATTATAGATTTAAAAACTTTTGAAGGAAAAATAGATATTATCCAAGGTGAAAAAGATAGATTTGGAAATATAGAAGTTGTTAAAAATTATCTTAAAGATGCAGTTTCAAAAGATATTAATTATTTCGAAATTAAAAATGCAGATCACAGTTATAGAGATGAGTTAAAAGAACCTGTTTTTGAAGATGAAGCTATAGAAGTATTTAAAAGAATATGATTACAAATTCATTAACCTTCATCGGTCAAAAAGTAAATGTGGTAATTGATAGACCTCTAGGATCAAAACATCCAAAACATGGTTTTACAT
>DYHK01000129.1 GCA_020724205.1 Candidatus Aenigmatarchaeum sp.
ATAGAACTAAAGTAATTTCTCTACCTTTTTTATAGCCCAAGGTTGTTACGTAATTCAAAATAATTCATAAAAATCTAGTACATAAAGAGCTACTGTAGCCAAACGTAAATCAAGGAGAGACTCAAATAGGTAGTGTGATGTATCCTAAGAGCAAAAGACCACACCGAGTTATGTCTGCTTAAGGATGGGACTGGTGCGAAGAGAATCTCTTATAAATAGCATCAACACTACCGCTTTTAAATACCTTTCGTATAGTTTAAATTTTGCGTAGAAGAAAATTTCTCTGTCATGATTTGAGTAAGAATAAGCTTCTAAGCACATCCATTCTCGTAAATTATGTGCTACATTCATTAGAATTACCCATTTCCTTCTATGCTCCTCTAAAATACATCTCGTTTTGTTACCATATCTAATACTTGTGCCACCAAATATTCCCTCTATAACTTTCCTAAATGTATAAATATTCTCGTCAAATTCATAAAGATTTCTTCTGCTTAATAATGCAGTCTTCTTCTCCTTTACCATAGGTATAAAACCTCTTCTAAAAGCTTTTGTTCTTAATTTTTTAGAATAAAAAGCTGAATCTGCTAGAAGATAAATTTTAGTCTTGAAACCATTGAGATTTATTTCTGTAATAAACTTGTAGCCTACTGTAATATCGGCAATAGTATTTTCTGTTGCTTCACAACTTGCAATTGGTATCAAGTGCTCTTTCCGCAGCCAAGCTGCTATAATATGATTCTTTGACCAACCGTCTCTTCGTTCAAAAGATATGCCAGTAGAATCCATTATTAAAAATAATAATACATGTGGAGAGCGTTCAGTGAGTATTTTGAAAAGTACTTTCACAGCTCTGTGCAGATACTCTTCTGGTAATTTACGATAGTACCGCCAAATACTGACATAGCTTACTTCTTTTCCAAACAAAATATAGGCAGTATTCGCAGCCTCTCGAAATGTTTTATCAAGTGCGACCATAACAAGGATAAGAATAGTTGCTTGGTAAGGAGAGAGCTCAGGTTTTCTGCCAAGCTTGTTATTCTCGTAAGGTTTCCCAAGAATTCTTACAGTCTTCTCAGCGAACTTAGCAAGCTTCTTTTCATTATCTACTTTTGCTCTTTCTCTTCTTTTATAATACCACCTAGGTCTTTTTCTTTTCGAGTTCATAAAACCCATCCCTTGTGTTTTTGACTCAAAAATACAATTCAAGTAAAATAAATTTATAGACTAAACATGCCTATTTTCGTAACAATCCCCAAAATCAGTTATATTTATATACGAGAAAACTCAATCTGTTTGA
>DYHK01000130.1 GCA_020724205.1 Candidatus Aenigmatarchaeum sp.
TGCCTGAACCATGTAATGGAGACTTCGATACTGGAAGTATATACTTCTGGGGAGAGGCTGTATAAAAATGAAAAAATTAAATTTATACCTAGCATTTATTTTTTTATTTATTTTTTCTATTAATCTTATAAGTGCAGGAGTTAATACTGTGTGTAATTCTGGGTGTGATTTTACAAGTATCCAAGATGCAATTGATAGTTCAGTTGCTGGAGATTCAATAAATATTTCTGAAGAGGTTTTTAATGAAGATGTTGTGATTGACAAATCTTTAGATCTTTTTGGAAGCAACAGCACTATATTATGTGATTCGGCAATAGGAATCTCTGTTCAGGCAAATGATGTTTTTATAAGTGGAGTGAATGTTGTAAGTTGTGATATTGGACTCTTAATAAATGGTTCTGGCAATGATTTTTTCAATAACTCTTTGTATGATAATGATTTAGGATTATTGGTTTTAGAAGCTTCGAGTAATATTTTCAATCATAATAAGATTTATGACAACTTGTTTGATATTAATAATACAGACGCAAGCTTGTTTAATGCAGAGAATAATTTCTGGGGAAGATGTGAGGGCCCTGATTCTAACAAGATTTTCGGAAGTGTTGACTCTGATCCTTGGGTAGGAATATGCATCTCTGATTTTTCAGATATTGAGTGTATTTTTGAAAACGAAAATGTAACTCTTAGAGCAAATTTTGAAGGAGCTAATATAAACAAAGTGATTTTCAGTATTGATTCTAATGGATATAAGTTCAATAAGACAGGGCAGAAGGGAATCGGCGACTCGTATTTTACAGTAGTTGATGGAAGAAATTTAAGCGATGGAAATACTCAATGGAGTGTTCAGGCACTGGATGACTTTGGGAATGTCTTCTTTGGAAACGAAAGCAGTTTCAGTATTTACAATGAGACTGAACTTGTTATAGATCCCTCAACTCCTGACGGGATAAATAACTGGTATATTACAGAACCTATATTTCAACTTATTAATTCTGGAGTGCTTGATATCTTCTATAGATGGAATGGAGATAATTTCATCAAATATACTGGAGAGTTCGGGCTTGAGAATATTCCTAATGCTCCTCCAAAAGAATCTGCTGGAATCCTTGAATTAAAGTGGCATGCAAATACCAGCTGTGTAAAGGAAAACTTAAAAAACAGAATAATAAAAGTTGACCTTACAGATCCTGTTATTAAAGACATTAAGCCAGGAGATAATGAGGATGTATTCAATAATTTAAAACCAGTTATAGAGGCAA
>DYHK01000025.1:0-5389 GCA_020724205.1 Candidatus Aenigmatarchaeum sp.
CATAGGCTGGGGAGTTTATGGAGCTGTTCTTAGTATTATAATTGGAGGGATTGCTGCATTACTTTTATCTTTTATACCTATAATTGATATAACTAGTAAAAAAGGTGAAGAAACTGATTTTTCTGGAATATATAAGTATGGCTCTCCAGTAATATTTATTCTTCTTCCTGTATTACTTATGCAAAGTATTGATGTTTTTATTGCTAGGAGAATTTTTTCTCCTGATGTGGCAGGACATTATGCTGTTGCTAATCTTATTGGGAAGATGATCTTTTTCGGAACACTTGCTGTTGCTAAGAGTATGTTTCCTTTAAGCTCTGAGAAATTTGAGGGTTCAGAATTAGATAAGGGAAAAACAAAAGGAATATTCTATAAGTCATTAATTATGGTTTTAGGTTTATGTCTTGTTTCGCTTTTATTCTTATCTCTTTTCCCTGAATTAATTATCAGTTTATTATTCGGACAAGAGTACTTGGAGATAAGTAATATTATTCTAAATATTGGAATTGCATTTTCTTTCATTTCTCTAGCTAATTTGCTTTTGCTTTATGGAATATCAATAAGTAAGAAAGTCAATATTACTTATGTTATTACTTTTGTATTTTTTGTTGTTATTCAAACATTTATTTTATGGAATTTAAGTTCTAATCTAGAAAGTTTTTCTCTTGGGATGATTTTTTCTACCTTCCTTCTTTTTATCGGAAGTATTATTTTTGTTTTGAAGAAGTAATTATTCTGCAACTTCACATTCATCAATTAATGTAACTGGCCTCGTTTCTTTTCCATCTTTTGATTTTGTTTTTTTACTCCACAGTTTCAAGGCAAGACCGTGTCTAATAGCCATAGCTTTAACTAAATGTGAAGAATTTCTATGTTCTTGGTGTGGTTCTCTTACTTCTTTTATTCCATTTCTTAAAGACTCTCTTAATACTTCAGGACTTCTAAAGTCAGGTAGGTATATTCTCATCCAACTAGATCCTATCTCACTTACTGAATGCCCTCCAGAAGTCACAACTGAACCTAAATTAAATTCTTTTGAGTATCTTTCAAAAAATCTTTGAGCTTCTTCATTAGAACCCTTTTTAATGCTGTAACTACCATTAAATACCTCAACAGCATCAACTAGTTTTAAGAATTCTGTATTTTGAGCGAAGTAATCTAAAGAAGATTTTCCCTGAAGAGCGATTATAACTGCGTTATATTTCTCATGAGCTTCTTGTACCATTTCTCCAAGACTATTTCTTCTTGGTAAATATCTGTTCTGAGGTATTCCAAATGCTAATAATGAAGTAGAATCATCTTTAGTAAATGTTCTAAGACCTCTTACAATTAAAATATGGTCTTTATTAAAGTAAAGGCTATGTTGAAAATCCTCATACTCAACTTCTGTGTTTTTTCTATATTTCTCAAACCTCTTTTCATGAACATCAATAATTCCTACTGCTGAACCTGCTCTTTTTAATTTATGTTTAGCTCTGTCTACAATTCTCTCAAATCCTTCATTTATTTGGTTGCTTGTTTGCCCATAATTATGTAAATCTACTATTATGCCCATAAAAACATTAAAAATAACTTACTTATAAAGATTATTAAGGCGAAAATAGGTGGCTATAAAAGCCTAAAAAGGCTGGAAATTCTATATTATTAGGTTAAAAAATGATAAGTATAGTAATCCCTGCACATAATGAGGAGGATAGAATAGGACCTACTTTAGAGGCTTATGGATTGTATTTTAAGGAGAAAAAGAAGGTTGAGAAGCTTGATTTTGAGATAATTGTAGTGAACAATGCCTCAAAAGATAATACCTTAGAAGTTGTTAAAAAAGAGATGAAGGGGTGTAAAGAAATAAGGTATCTGGATTTCAAGCAAGGAGGAAAGGGGTTTGCAATAATTCAGGGGATTAAATCTTCTAAAGGAGATTTTGTAGGTTTTGTGGATGCTGATATGTCTACATCACCTGAGGCTTTTTATGATTTATACAAGAATATAGGCAAGTATGATTGTATTATAGGAAGTAGGTGGATGAAAGACTCTAAGGCAAATAGAAGTATTGGTAAGTATGTGAGGAGTAAGGGTTTCAATTATCTTGTTAGAGTGCTTTTTATGATACCATATAAAGATACTCAGTGTGGGGCAAAGATTTTTAGAAGGGAGGCTATCCTAAGCATTATTAATGAAATAAAAAGTATTAAATGGGCTTTTGATGTTAACCTTCTTTATTTATTGAGAAAAAAGGGATTTAAGATTAAGGAGCACCCAACAGAATGGGTTGATAAGGAGGGATCGAAAATTTCTTATAAAGTTCCATTACAAATGGCTGCTGGAGTTATTAGATTAAGGCTAGTGTACTCTCCGTTTAATTTCATTGTTAAAACTTATGATAAATTTCCTGAATGGATTAAAATACATCACTAGTTAAAATGACTACAGATATACTAATTGTTCACTTAAATGGAGAAGAAATAATTAGAAATTGCTTAAGTTCTATAATGAAAAATACCCAAGATTTTAAGGTTTACTTAATGCTAAATTCAACAACTGACAAGAGTGAAGAAGTTGTAAGAAAGAATTTTCCTAAGGTTAATATCATAAAATCGGAAAAACTCTTAGGTTTCGCTGAGGCTTCAAATAGATTAGCTGAATTATCCAAATCAGAATATATTGTCTTTCTAAATAATGATACTGAAGTGAGTAAGGATTGGTTAAAGGAAATGTTAAGGACAATAAAAAGAAATAAAAATTGTATTGCCTGCCAGCCTAAAGTAAAATCTCTTAAAGAAAAGAATAAGTTTGAATATGCCGGGGCTGGAGGAGGATTTATTGATATTTATGGTTATCCCTTTGCTAGAGGAAGAGTATTTGACTATATTGAAGAAGATAAGGGGCAATATAATGATGAGAGAAGAGTTTTCTGGGGATGTGGAGTGTGTTTATTAGTTAAGAGAAAGGATTATTTTGATATTGGAGGGTTTGATGAGAGTTTATTTATGTATGGAGAGGAGACTGATTTCTGCTGGAGGACAAATATATACGGAAAAGAGGTATGGTATTCTCCTAAATCAGTTATATATCATATTGGGAGTTTTAGCATAGGACATGGGAAAAATAGTTTGAAAAAGGATTATTATCATTCTAGGAATCACTTAATTTTACTTATAAAAAATTACTCTGCTAAAAACCTGATAAAGATAATGCCTGTAAGAATACTTCTTGAAGCTATTTCTGCTGTAAGATTTTTTCCTAACAAGACTCTTGCCTCTATTTTAACTTTAATAACTCTCCCATTCTATTACTTTACTTATTTGAGAAAACAAAGGAAAAAAATACAGCTAAATAGAAGTGTTAAAGATGAAGAGTTATTCCATCTTTTCTACATGAAGAGTATTGCTCTATCACATTTTTTGGGGGGGAAAAATAAGTTTTCAGAGATAAAATTAGGGTAGTAAAATGAAGAAAATAAAAAATAAGCTTAGTATTGCAATTCCAACTTATAATGAAGAAATTGACTTAAAGACTTGCTTAGAAGCTATATCGAGTCAGGATTACCCTAAGAAATTATTTGAGATTATAATTATTGATAATTATTCTACTGATAAGACCTTGAGTGTTGCCAAGAGCTTTAGTAAGAAGATTAACATAAAAATCTTAAATAATAAGATTAAGGATGCTGAGGTTAGCAAAAAAATAGGGTTTGATAATTCTGATGGGGAGTTTTTTATGTATCTTGATGCAGACATGAGGTTTTCAGATAAGGATTTTATTAAAAAAATGTTAAGACCATTACAGGAAGAGAAAGATATTGTTGGAGTGTTTGTTAGATTTCTTGTAAGTAAAAACCATCCTTCTCTTACAAGAACTCTGTCTTATGATGAGTTTCAGAGAGATCCTATATTTAGGTTTTTTACCGTCGGAATAGATGAAATAATTAAAGAAAGAAAATTAAATTATGCTGTTTGTGAGTGTAATGAAATGCATATACCTCCTCAAGGCCTTATGATTTACAGAAGAGATCTAGTGGAAGATTATGTCAAGTCACAAAATCAGCTTATAGATAATGAGATACCTGCTGTTTTAATTAAGAGAGGATATAGAAAATTCGCTTTTGTTGAAGATACTGGTGTTGAGCACTTATTATTAAGATCACTAAATGAATTATGGAGAAAAAGAGTAAGGAACTTGGAAAGAACTTATTATCCTAATCAAAATAAGAGAGAGTTTAAATGGATAAGCTGGAAAAAAGATTGGCCAAAAATAGGTATTTGGATGTTATATACAAATTCTATTATTTTTCCTGTTATAAGTGCAATATACAAAAGTATTAAATACAAAGATTTATGTTTCTTTAATGAGCCAGTATTAAATTTGGTTTCCACTTACTCTATCATATGGGGTGTTTTGTCAATTAAAAAGGGGAAGAAGAAAGAAAAAATGAATAAGCTTGAGTATTTTGGTAGGGAAAGAATATGTAAGGAGTTTATAGAGACAGATATTAAGGGAAAGGTGTTAAATATTGGAGCAGGAGAAGTTAGATGGTTAGAAAATGATTTATTTCTATGTAAAAGTAATTTCATCTCATCAGATATAGATGCTAAAAACCTTGGAGAGCATAATATGGCTAAGAATAAGATTGTTATTGATGCTACATCTATTCCTTTTAAAAATGGAGAGCTTTCAGAGGTAATAATATTAGACGTTCTAGAGCATATTAAAGATCATGAAAAGGCAATTAGTGAGATAAATAGGGTTTTAAAAAAAGGAGGAGTGCTGATTATTTCTGTTCCAAATGACACACTATTAAGCTACCTTAACCCAATAAGATATGCTCAGCATGAGAGACATTATAATATAAGTCAGATAAAAGACCTATTAGAAAAAAATGGTTTTAGAGTAGAGAAGATTTTTTCTGGAGGTGGAATTTTTGAGCTTTTAGACCTCTATACACATCTTTTTGTTAAGTATACCACAGGTAAAATGATAAATTTTAAGATATTTAATAAACTAAGAGACAAAGAGTACAACCACCATAGAAATAATGGTGATGAAATAATTATAAAGGCAATTAAAAAGTGATCACTTATTAATTTTATATACTATTGCTGATGGTTGTGTCTTTGCCTCATCAAAAAAGAATACTTCTTCAATTGAAACCCTCCCTGTAGGAAGTAATACTGTGTTAACATAATTAGCTGATTCTTGAGATTGATGTTCAAATGATGCGATTACTATATAATCTGAGTTATTTACCTCGCTTCCTAAGTTTGTTTGGTTAAAATGTAAGAATTTCCTCTCTCCATAATATATTACATAGGGGTCAATTCCATCTCCAAGAATTACTGAATCTCTAGGAGTATTTTCATTAATCCAGATAAATGCTTGTTTTAAATTATAA
>DYHK01000025.1:5399-8569 GCA_020724205.1 Candidatus Aenigmatarchaeum sp.
CTGCGGTATGTGTTGCACCGCTTGCGTTTAGCGTTAAATTATAATAAGAAGGTACTTTAGAAACAATTATTGGATCGCCGTAATTAAATTGGGAATATGCAGATAATAGGAGGATTACAACAATAAATGCTACTGAAATGCCTCTATTATAAATTTTTATTTTTTCATAAATAAATAATATTCCTTCTGAAATAACGAATAATATTGATATCAAAAATACCATAAGATACCTGTCTTCTGCTGCTTTAATTATAAAAATAAAAAAGATTAGTGAGACTAAAGCAGTAATAAGGGTAAATATGTGTGCTTTTAATCTATCTGACTTGAATATTAAATCATACCCTAAAAATAGCTCAATTAAGATTGAAACTAATCCTACCACTAATAAAAGAATAAGTATGCTTCCATAAACAGGATAACCTGAATCTGATGACAGAACATTACCAAGAATATGTGGGAAAAATTCATAGATTACATAATAAGCTGGTGCAGGTTTTGCTGCAGCACTTTCTGCATAAGATCCTATGGCAGGAAAAGGATTACCTTCTGATATAAAGTTATACCCAAAAAATAATAATAGAGGAATTATTCCTATTAAGCCTCCAATCCAAAATTTTTTATTTTTTATAAAATTAAACTTATGTTCAAAAAATAGAAATAAGATATATATGAAACCTAAAAGAGCTGCAACATTTCTCATGAAAAAGGCTAGACAAAGGAAAATTATTGACAAGGAGAATAATTTTATATTAAAGTTTTTATAAGACTTAAGGAAAAAGTAAGTGCTTAATAATCCTAGAGTTATTGATGGTATGTCAGTCATTATTCTCGCAGAGTAGAATATATGTATCCACAAAAAGCTTGTAAGAAAGGCTGAAATCATTCCTACTTTTTTATTGTATAATTCAGTTCCTATCAAATAAATTAAGTATATAGAAATTAATGATGGTATAAATTCAAGTATTAGTATAACTCCAACTTCAGAGACTCCTAGACGCATAAGTAATCCCCATAAAAATGGAAGTAACGGAGCTCGGATAATTGATTCACTAACAATAAAATTTGTTCCGGTCCATAAATGATATATTGATTCCTTAGCTAAAGAAGCATAAGCTAAGGTATCCCACCAGTGAGCTTGATCTTTTGTTATAAAAAAATAATACAATCTTACTAAAAATGCTACAACCATAACTCCAATTAAGTAAAGGTTAAATCTATCACTAAACCACGCATACACTTTCTTTTTTTTGTCTTCTAGTTTCTTCTCTTCCATAAATATCTATATTTTAAAGGTTTTTAGGCTTTTTCAAGTTCATTTAGTGCTTTCAATACTTCTTCTACACTTATACTATTCTTTAATTCTTTATCATATTGGTCCATTTTCTCAGGGAAAAATTGTGAGAGTAATGGAGATACTATTTTGACTAATTGGTTATATCCTTCAATTTCATAAGGCGAAGTGCAGAAAAATAATCCTATTACTTTCTTATCAAAGGCTAAAGCAACATGAAGTGCTAAGGTATCTGCACAAAGGATTACATCACAAGCATGAATTATAGAAAAAAACTTCTTTAAAGAAGATTTGGTGTCTGCATAGTAAATTCCTTCTCTACTCTTAAAATGAGACTTTAATTTTTCTATGTCTTCCTCTTCTCCCTTACCTCCAAGAATAATAGGGTGGTAACCAAGATCTAATACTCTCTCTGTAAATTCTTTTATTTTTGAGATATCCCAAGATTTTGAGGGCCATCTTTTTGAAGACCCTATATTGATTCCTATTACTTTTCCTTTTTTTATATTGTTTAATCTCAGAAAATCTTCACCAAATTCTTTATCTTCTTCTTTGAGGTAGAGTTTTATTTTTTGTTTGTGGTATGGAAGTTCTGCTGAGTCAAAAATCATTTCTTGATATGTTTTTCTATTTGAGGTTTTAAGATCATCATCAAAATAAGTATTAATATAATACTCTGCAGACTCGTTAAATGAAGCTGGAAACCCCTCATTATCATAATAACCATATTTTTTATCTGCCTTTATTTGTAAGGCCAGCTTTGTTGCTTCTTCATCAATATCAAAATTGTATAAGATATCAAATTTTTCCTCATTTTTAATTGGAAGAGTTTCAATCTTTTCTATATTAGGATTATCTTCTAGAATTTCAAGAGATTCTTTTTTAGTTATCCAAGTGATCTTTGAGTTAGGGAATTTGTGCTTTAAGGCTTCAATTATAGGTGTTGTTCTAACTACGTCTCCTAAGGCACCTAGTTTAATTATACATATACTAACAGCGTTCATAATCTTTATATAAGGAGAGGGGTTTTAAATTTTATTAGGGTTTAAATGAAAGTCTATATTGCTGGAAAGCTATGCACAGATATTGAGAGAGAGAAATTAGAAGAAATTGAAAGGTTATGTTCAGCTTTAGGGTTTGAGACCTTCCTTCCACATAGAGATATTGGTTTAGCAGAAGGAATAGAAGATGTAAAAAGGATCTTTGAAGGCGATATTATCGAGGGATTTAAAGAGGTGGAACTCGTAATTGCTCTTCTTGATGGGCTTAGTGTTGGCGCAGGAACTGCATGGGAATTAGGATATGCTTATGCAAATAATATTCCTGCCATAGGACTGAAAACGGATGAGCCAATTGAAGATTCTTTAGAAAGGCTTAGTGCTATTCTTATAGGAAGTATGAAAATAGTTGGTTCTATTGAAGAGTTAAAAAAAGAGTTAGTCAAGAGGTTTAGTTGAATTTATTTCAACCTCGCGCCAACCATCACTATACTCTTTCTTCCACTTTAATTCCTTAAAGGCCTTAAAGTAAATATAGGCTCTTGCAAGAAATAACTCAATAGTCCATACTACTTCTTTAATATTTCTTGGCTGCGAGAGAGCAAATAGAGCTCCATACTTAATTTCATTAAGAAAACTTTTTGTGCGAGGAATATCTGGAGCTATTTTATTAAGATTTTCATGAGCTTTGATGTTTCTTACTTTCTGATTTAAGTAATCTTTCCAGTTATCTGGGTTCTTAACATACACTTCTACATTTGGAAGATACTTAATCTTAAAACCTTTTTTCCAGAATAAGTATGGTATAATGCTATCTTCTGAAGTATCCACTGGAAACTCCTTCATTATTCCATTTCTAATTGCAAAAAGATAGCCTGAAC
>DYHK01000131.1 GCA_020724205.1 Candidatus Aenigmatarchaeum sp.
TAGCCTTGTAGAAGAAGCACTTGGTTACCTTATAGATAAGAGAAAAGAATGGAAAAATAAACTATCCTCGCAGGAATATCAAATAAGGGTCAGTCAGGAACCTATCAGTTTAGAAGAAGTATTTCAATACAAAAAGGATAGTATATTCCCTGTTAGTTTAATAAAGAAACAAATACTTAGAAATCAGGAAGAAAAAGCGTATAAATGTGTAGAACTCGAAAGAGATACTAATGGTAAAATAGTAAGTATTCCTACTAATAAACAACCTATATTAGAATATCCTTTACCATTAAACCACGATTATAAGGAAGGAGCAATACAGATATTTGAAGAGCCAAGAGAGGATTTACCATTTGGTACATATATAGCCGGTATAGATACTGTCAATGTAGGTAAAACTACTACTTCTCCTTCATTAGCATCAATATATGTAATGAGAGATGAAATTATCAATATTGAAAAGAAAGGTGATAAGGAAGTAAAACACATTATAGAACCATCTGCCTTAGTATGCTGTTGGTCAGGAAGATATGACGACCTTAATAAAACTAATGAAACCTTATTAAGAATATTAGAATATTACAATGCTATTGGAGTATTAGAAGCCGATGTATCATTTACTCAATATGTTATTAAACATAAGAAGGTTAAGCATTTATTAAGGAGAAATCAATTTATGCTATTTAAGGAACAGGAGTTTAAGCAAAAGACCTATGTGGAATATGGATTTAAAAACACAGGAGATATATTTAATAAATACATGGTGCCATATCTTATACAATATCTTAAAGAGGACTTTTCAGAATATAAGGAGGATGGTACTATAATACCTAGATTTGGAATAGAAAGGATTAAAGATGAGATGGTATTAAAAGAAATGCTATATTTTGAAGATGGGTATAATACGGATAGGGTAATAGCATTAACAGCAGCTATTACATATTTATATATATCTCAAACCAATAAAACAACCATAAAGGTAGAAAAGAAAATACAACCTGAGGATATAAACGAACTCTTTGAATGGAAAAAGAAACAACTCATTAGTAAAGTAAAACAACAAATGCAAATGAAAAACTACTTTAATAAACTAAAATAAAACTATATGGCGTCTATAAATCAATTATTTGACATCAATAAAAAGAAATATGGAGACCCCGTAGCAGGAAGGTCTGCAAGTCCATTTGGATTAAGACCCTTACAGGCAATACCTGAAGAGGAAAAGGATTTA